>CAZHVH010000315.1:0-4514 GCA_964535855.1 uncultured bacterium | reverse complement strand
TCCTAGTTCCTCGTTCCTTCTTTGACACACTTTCGGTCAACTGCTGAGGGGCTCCCTAAGCTCTTGTTCCCCCTCCCGAAAGTTCGAATCTATTTTATCATAACCGGAGATCCGATTCAACGGGCTTTGACTTTTGGGAGTTTAGAAGGTATAATGCAAGGGGTGTGCCTTGTTGATCTCATTCTACCATTCGATCAGGGGGACAAAGGCTTGTAGCTCCGAAAGGGGCGACGATTGAGAGCTTCTCATAAAACCGGAGGTGTGACGCATGGAAAGACCCAAGGTTACGCTTGACGGTAACGAGGCGACCGCCTATGTGGCATATCACGTCAACGAGGTGATCGCCATCTACCCGATTACCCCCTCATCTCCGATGGGGGAGCACGCCGATCAGTGGGCTGCTGAGGGTAGACCGAATATATGGGGCACCGTACCGCACGTGGTGGAGATGCAGAGCGAAGGAGGCGCATCGGGTGCGGTACACGGCTCCCTGCAGAGGGGAGCTCTGACCACCACCTTCACGGCCTCACAGGGACTGCTCCTGATGATACCGAACATGTACAAGATCGCAGGGGAGCTGAACTCGACCGTCTTTCACGTCTCAGCCAGGACGTTGGCCACCCATGCCCTCTCCATCTTCTGTGACCACAGCGACGTGATGGCAACACGTGGTACCGGATTTGCCCTGCTGGCCTCCAATTCGGTCCAGGAGGCCATGGATTTCGCCCTGATAGCCCAGGCGGCGACGCTGGAATCCCGCGTGCCCTTCCTGCACTTCTTCGACGGATTCCGAATCTCACACGAGATCCAGAAGGTCGAACAGCTCACCTTCGATGACATGCGGGCTATGATAGACGACGACCTCGTAAGAGCACACCGTGAAAGGGCCCTTTCACCCGATCGCCCCGTTATCCGGGGAACGGCTCAGAACCCGGATACCTTCTTCCAGGCCCGTGAGGCGGCAAACCCGTATTATCTCGCCTGCCCCCAAATCGTACAGAAGGCGATGGACAAGTTCGCCGAGCTGACGGGGAGGAGGTATCACCTGTTCGACTACGTCGGCGCACCGGATGCCGATAGGGTGATCGTGATGATGGGATCAGGAGCGGAAGCCGCCCAGGAGGCCGTCGAGTACCTGACGGAGCGAGGTGAGAGGGTCGGAGTCTTAAAGGTGCGGCTGTATCGGCCCTTCTCCGTGGAGCACTTCATACAGGCATTGCCCAAGACGGTCAGGGCGATAGCGGTGCTGGATCGGGTTAAGGAGCCCGGGGCTGTCGGCGAGCCGCTATATCTGGATGTAGTAGATGCCCTGGAAGAGGCAACCTCTAAGGGTATCGCTCAATTCGAAACCGCCCCGCTCGTCATAGGCGGACGATACGGCCTCTCCTCCAAGGAGTTCACGCCGGCGATGGTCAAGGGGGTCTTCGATGAGATGACCAAGGACAACCCCAAGAACCACTTCACCGTGGGCATAAAGGATGACGTGACCCACACCAGCATCGATTATGATCCGAACTTCTCCACGGAGGAGCCCTCTGTGACAAGGGCCATATTCTACGGATTGGGCTCCGATGGGACGGTCAGCGCCAACAAGAACTCGATCAAGATAATCGGGGAGGAGACCGAGAACTACGCCCAGGGGTACTTCGTCTACGACTCCAGGAAGGCCGGATCGCTGACGGTTTCGCATCTCCGCTTCGGTCCCAAGCCGATTTACTCGCATTATCTCATCAGCAGGGCGAACTTCGTGGCCTGCCATCAGTTTTCGTTCCTCGAGCGGTATGATGTGCTGAGGGTTGCCGAGCCGGGAGCGATATTCCTCCTCAACAGCCCCTATGGGCCGGATGAGGTCTGGGATCACCTGCCGCGCACGGTCCAGCGCCAGATCATCGACAAGAAGCTTCGCTTCTATGTCATAGACGCCTACAAGATCGCCAAAGAAGTGGGCTTAGGCGTCAGGATCAACACGATCATGCAGACCTGCTTCTTCGCCCTGAGCAACATCATACCCAAGGATGAGGCCATAAAGGAGATCAAGGACTTCATAAAGAAGACATATGGCAAGAGGGGCGAGGAGATCGTCCGTATGAACTTCGCCGCCGTGGACAGGGCGCTCGAGAACCTGCACGAGGTTAAGGTTCCGGATCAGGTCACCAGCACCTTCGATATGCGTCCTCCGGTGCCCGATGAGGCGCCCGACTTCGTCAAGAGGGTGACGGCCGAGATGATAGCGGGCAGAGGCGACGAGCTGCCCGTCAGCGCCTTTTCGCCCGATGGAACCTTCCCGACGGGCACGACCCAGTGGGAGAAGAGGAACATAGCGCTGGAGATACCGGAATGGGACCCGGACACATGCATCCAGTGCGGCAGGTGTGTGATGAGCTGTCCGCATGCCGCGATTCGATCCAAGGTCTATTCGCCCGATCTGCTGAAGGACGCCCCATCCACCTTCAAGTCCACGGACGCCCGATGGCGTCAGTTCAAGGGGATGCGTTTCACCATCCAGGTTTCGCCTGAGGATTGCACGGGATGTGGGGTCTGCGCCCACGTCTGCCCGGCTAAGAACAAGAAGGACCCCAGCCGGAAGGCGCTGAACATGGTCTTCCAGCCGCCCATTCGAGAGCAGGAGAACGAGAACTGGAAGTTCTTCCAGCAACTGCCCAGTGTAGATCGCTCGAAGCTCAATCTGAAGCTGGTGAGGGATATCCAACTGCTGGAGCCGCTGTTCGAGTTCTCAGGGGCATGTGCCGGATGCGGTGAGGCCCCTTATTTGACACTGCTGAGCAGGCTATTCGGCGACAGGGCGATAATCACCAATGCCACCGGTTGTTCCTCCATCTACGGCGGAAACCTGCCCACCACCCCCTGGACCTTCAACGAGGAGGGACGCGGGCCGGCATGGTCCAACTCGCTCTTCGAGGATAACGCCGAGTTCGGCCTCGGCATTCGGCTGGCCCTTGATAAACAGATCGAATACGCCGGCGAGCTGCTCGTCAAGCTCTCCTCCGACCTCGGAGATGAGCTGGTTAAGGCGCTCTTGAACGCAGATCAGTCAACGGAGGCCGGCATTCGGGAGCAGCGCGAGCGGGTTGAAATCCTCAAGGAGAAACTCGAAAGAATCGATAAGCCGGAAGCAAAGCAACTTCTGTCGATGGCCGATGTCCTGGTCAGAAAGAGCGTGTGGATCGTCGGCGGCGATGGCTGGGCTTACGACATAGGTTACGGCGGCCTGGATCACGTGTTGGCATTGGGACGTGACGTGAATCTGCTTGTGTTGGACACGGAGGTCTACTCCAACACGGGCGGACAGATGTCCAAGGCGACCCCGCGGGGAGCCGTGGCGAAGTTCGCCGCCGGCGGCAAGCCCACACCCAAGAAGGATCTGGCCATGATGGCGATGATTTACGGCAGCGTTTACGTTGCCCGTGTGGCCATGGGGGCTAACGAGGCTCAGACGGTCAGGGCCTTCCTCGAGGCGGAGTCCTATAACGGGCCCTCGCTCATCATCGCCTATTGTCACTGCATCGGTCACGGTTACGATATAACCAACGGAAGGGGCGTGGAACAGCAGAAGGCTGCCGTGGCGTCAGGGTATTGGCCGCTGATACGGTATGATCCCAGGCTTAAGGAGGAGGGGAAAAACCCGCTCCAGATCGACTCCAAACCGCCCAGCATACCGCTTGAGGATTACGTCTACAATGAAACCAGATACAAGATGCTCACGCGAAGCAACCCCGAGGCGGCGAGACGACTGATAAAGCTGGCGCAGGAAGATGTCATAAACCAGTGGCGCCTATACGAGCACCTTGCCTCAATGCCGATGAACGACGGAGAATAAGAGTAGGGGCGAGGCATTTTCCCCGAAATGCCTCGCCCTAATCTGCTCAAGGGAGATAAAAGCGAAGTTAGAACATCATACCTATATGATGAAAGGGATGGATTCCATAAGGGCGGAAGAGATAAAGGAGATATGGCGTATTCTGAGGGAAACGGCCCGGCTCACGCGTGAGACAGATAGGAGAATACGTGAGCTTTCAAAGGAGATATCCAACCTCACGGGAAGCTGGGGCAAATTCGTAGAAGCTATGGTGGAACCGGCGGTGGTGAGGTTGTTCCGGGAACGTGGGATCGAGATCGAGCGGACATTCCAGAGGGTTAAAAGCCGCCGTGATGGAGAGGAGATGGAGGTGGATATCCTCGGCATCAACAAGGAGTGGGCCCTTGTTGTGGAGGTTAAAACGACCTTAAAGGTGGAAGATGTTGACGATCACATAGAACGGCTGGAAAGGTTCAGGGAGTTCTTCCCGGAATATGCCGATAGGAAGGTGATAGGGGCGGTGGCGGGGATGCGCGTAGAAGAGGGAGCGGATAAATACGCTTATAGGCGAGGTCTGTTCGTGCTCGCCCAGTCCGGGGAAAGCGTTATGATACTGAACGATGAGAGGTTTCAACCGAGGGTTCGGAGAGGGGATGAAGCTATGAAACCTATTTGTCCCTTGCTTACCGATAAATTT
>CAZHVH010000314.1:0-4516 GCA_964535855.1 uncultured bacterium | reverse complement strand
CTCCTTCCAACTCTGAGAAATAAGCATTTCTGACCTCTCAGATCTCCGCTACACTCGGCGATAATATGAGCGATTGTAGTTAGAGATCATCGGAGGTGGAGGGTCGCTCATGATAGATGTTCGGAACCTCACCAAGTATTACGGCAACTTCGTCGGTATAGAGAACGTCTCCTTCCACATAGAGGGAGGCGAGGTTGTCGGATTCCTCGGACCCAACGGAGCCGGGAAAACCACCACGATGAGGATCCTCACCTGCTTTCTGCCCCCCACCAGCGGAAACGCCTCCATCGCCGGATATGATGTGTTCAAACAATCCCTGGAGGCGAGACGCCATATCGGATATCTGCCGGAGAACGTCCCCTTGTATCTGGAGATGAGGGTAGAGTCGTACCTCAAATACATGGCGAGGCTGAGGGGGGTTCCGCGAAGGAAAACGAAGGAACGGGTTGAAACCGTGATGGAACAGTGTGGACTGACACATATGCGCCGGAGGATCATAGGTCATCTCTCCAAAGGGTACCGCCAGAGGGTGGGATTGGCTCAGGCGCTGGTGCATGACCCTGAGGTGTTGATCCTGGATGAACCGACCATCGGACTTGACCCGAAACAGGTTGTCGAGATAAGAGAGCTGATCAGGGATTTGGGGAGGGAGCATACCGTTATCCTCAGCACACACATCCTGCCCGAGGCGAGCATGATCTGCAAAAGGGTGATCATCATCAACGAGGGCAGGATAGCCGGGAACGTGTGGCTCGGAGATGGAAGGGTGGTCTCGGTGCAGACCGGAGAGGGAGCGGCGAGACAGGTGGGCGATAGAAGATCGATCTTCATCGAAGCGCGAGCACCATTCGATCTTCTCAAGGAGAAGATCGAATCGATCCCCGACGTGATAGAGGTGCAACTTCAGGAAGCGTCAGACGGAACCGTAAAGCTAACCGTAGATCACACACCGCAATCCGATATCCGCGAGGAGATCTCCTCCCTGATAACCTCCAGCGGATGGGGGTTGCTTGAGATGAGACCGGTCGAGATAACCCTGGAGGAGATCTTCCTGAGGTTGGTCTCCAGAGAGACGGAGCTGGAGGTGGCGGCATGAGGAACATCTGGACGATCTTCCTGAAGGAGATCCATACCTATTTCGTATCCCCGGTGGCCTACTTCGTCCTCTTCGTCTTCGTAGGCATAACCGGGTTTCTCTTCTCCACATCGCTAATCATCGGTGGGATCAACCAGATGATGACCAGCGAGGTGCTCAATATCACCTTTCTTAACATGAGCGTAACGTTGCTTTTCTTCGCCCCCGCGATGACGATGAAGCTCTTCGCCGAGGAGAAAAGGCTCGGCACGATAGAACTGCTGATGACCTCTCCGGTGAGGGATGTGGAGGTGGTTTTGGGGAAATATCTGGCGGGATTCGCCCTCCTGCTTTTGATGCTCGCTCTGACGCTGGCCTTCCCGATGATAACCTCATTCTACGGCAGGGTGGATGTGGGGCCGGTCATAAGCGGATATGTCGGTCTGATACTCCTGGGATCCTCCTTCCTCTCCATAGGCATATTGGTCTCCTCGATGACGAAGAATCAGATCGTCTCGGCGTTGACGAGCTTCGGTGTCCTGCTATTGCTGTGGGTGATCGGGTTCATCGCACGGGGACACGGCAGGTTCGGAGATGTGCTGAGATACCTCTCGCTGGTGGAGCACTTCGACGATTTCGCCCGAGGGGTGATCGGCCTTAAACACGTGATCTACTATCTCAGCGTGACGATCCTGTTTCTCTTCGCGACCGTCAGATCGGTCGAATCCTCCAAGTGGAGGTGATGCGGATGAACGGCGATAAAAGGCTTCTCTATAAGATCGGAACCCTATGTGGACTGCTGGGGATTTTGGGGTTGATGTTCGCCCTGGCGGTAAGGCTGGTTATGGGGCGGTTCGAGATCTTGTTTTTCACCTCGACGGGGGTTACGCTTGCCTTCTGGGCGATCTACATCGCCACACACCTGAAGGGTGTGCTCTCCGCCCTCAAGAGCAGACAGGCGGTATACGGATCGAACGTCTTCATCGCTGTGGTGCTGGCCCTGGCGGCGGCCGCGATAGTGAACGTGATCATCGCACAGGGGTTCGATAAGGACCTGGATCTGACGGCGGAGAAGCTCTTCACCCTCACCGATCAAACCAAGGAGGTATTGAAACAGGTTAAGGAGCCGATCAAGGTGCTGGCCTTTTTCAGCGAGGACGAAACAAACCCCCGGTTCGTAAAGATGCGCCGGGACGCCAAGGAGCTCCTGGACAGATACGAGAAGGGATGCAAATTACTGGAGGTTCAATGGATCGATCCCTTCGTCGACAGGGAGATGGCGGATAAATACAAGGTCGAGTATAACGGAACGGTCGTCTTCGAGATGGGCAAGAGGCGTGAGACGGTGACGGAGACGGACGAGCAGAAGTTCACAAATGCCATATACAAGCTGATCAAGGGCGAGGTCAAGAAGATCTACTTCCTCAGAGGACACGACGAAAAGGCGCCCGACGATTACGACGAGCGGAAGGGATATAGCGATGCGAGGGAGGCTCTGGAGGATCAGAATTTCAAGGTGAAGGATCTGTATCTGGCGGCTGTCGGGGAGGTGCCCTCCGACTGCGCGGCACTCGTCATCGCCGGTCCCCAAAAGCCACTTTCGGATGTCGAGGTGAGGGCGATCGAAAGATATCTGAATAGAGGCGGCAAGCTCCTGGTCATGATCGATCCTCCCAGCGATAGGTTCCCGAAGCTGGTTAAGCTGCTCGATAAATGGGGAGTGAAGGTGGGGAACGATCTGGTGGTGGACAGAAACATCCTGGCCTCCTATCTCGATCCACGGGTGCCCCTCGTCAGGGATTTCGAGTATCACGTGATAACCAAACATCTCACCCCTACCCCGTTCTCCTTCGCCTGTTCCGTCACTCCTGAGGATAAGCTGCCCGAAAGGGTTACCGCTACATCCCTTGCCAAGACAACCCCGGCGGAGGGGGTGAGCTGGGGTGAGACGAGCCGGAAGGAGTTCAAATATGATCCCGATCAGGATACCAAACCTCCTGTTTCACTCGCCG
Source organism: uncultured bacterium (assembly GCA_964535855.1). Taxonomy (GTDB): domain Bacteria; phylum Poribacteria; class WGA-4E; order B28-G17; family B28-G17; genus JAGGXZ01. The sequence continues at coordinate 1,429 of CAZHVH010000314.1, read as the reverse complement.
TGGCGGTCGAAAAGACCAAACCTCCCAGAAAGGCCGGCGAGGAGGATACCTCCTCCCAAGAGCAGAAGGAACCTCAGACCAGGATGGTGATCGTCGGAGATTCGGACTTCGCGTCGAATCAGTTCTTCAAGAACACCGGCGGCGGGGATCTGTTTCTCAACTCAATAAGCTGGCTGACGATGGAGGAGGATCTGATAAAGATCAGGGCGCAGAAGCCGGAGAACAGGGATCTGAGGCCGATCTCGCCCGGCGAGGCACGGCTGGTACAGCTCATGTCCATCTTTGTCATCCCCTTCCTTGTCTTTGCCGCCGGCGTGATAGTTTGGTGGACGAGGAGGTGAAAGATGAGCTTCAGGACGACGCTTATCGTCGGGTTGATCTTCATCGCGGCTCTCATCGGATATTTCGTCTTCAAGGAGGTTCAACCGTCGAGGTCTAAAAGCGAACTTGTGGACATAAAGACGGCGTATAACATACAGCGAGATAAAATCACAAAGATTAGGCTTTTTTACGGCGATAAATCGCTGCAGCCCATAACGCTTGAAAAACGCGGGAACGAGTGGTATCTCTCCGAACCGGTGGAAGCCCCGGCCGATCCGGACAAGATAAAATACCTCCTGGATGATCTGCTGAACAAAAGGGTCAAAATGCGGTTCAGGTCCAAGGATATGACCAAATATGGGCTTGATAAACCTCAGATAACCGTCTCCGTCTGGACGGAAGAGTCAGGGGAAAGCCCTTACAAGAGCTTCCTCATAGGCCGTAAAGGCGTCGAGTATACCGTCTATGCAAAGGAGAAAAGCGAGCCAGACGTCGTGATAGGGATCGAGTCCTCCGCGCTGGACGATTTCACCAAATCCCCCTCCGATATGCGACAGAGAAAGATCATGCGCTTCGCCTCGAAGGAGCTCAAATCAATCAAGCTCATCCGAGCCGGCAAGGCCGACATAGCCCTTCAGAAGGATGAAGAGGACAACTGGAAGATGATCGAGCCGGTTGAGGCACGCGCCGATAAGGATGAAGTCGATAAATTGGTCGAGGCGATCAGGGGTATAAGAGTGAGGGTGTTCGAGGACAACAGCCCCAAGGATCTAAGCCGATACGGTTTGAAAAAGCCCTCCCTTCAGGTCGAGGTGAGATACGGAGAAAGCTCCAAAAAGCTCCTCATCGGTTCAAAGGACCCGAAGACGGGACGCCTCTACGTCAAGCTCGCCTCCCAACCTTATGTCTACTCGATCGACTCCGATTTGCTCGACAAAATCTCAAGGGAGCCGTTCGATCTACGGGATAAGACGGTGATCTCCTTCCAGAGGTTCGACGCCGATAGGATCAAGGTTATCAGACAAAAGGAGAAGCTCGCCCTCAGAAAGAAGGGCGAGGCGAAATGGGAGATCCAGGAGCCGATCAAGGTGGAGGCCGATGAGGTGGC
>CAZHVH010000313.1:0-4528 GCA_964535855.1 uncultured bacterium | reverse complement strand
CGGTATCGTGTATCCTCCAGGCAGGCGGCATCCCGATCTTCGCCGATATCGATCCCCATACCCTCACATTGGACCCGGACAAGATCGAGCCGCTTATCACCGAATACACGAAAGCCATCGTGGTGGTGCATATCGGTGGCGTTCCCGCCGACATGGACGGTATTATGGATATCGCCCGTCGGTACGATCTGATCGTCATCGAGGATTGCGCTCAGGCGCAGGGCTCGCTCTACAAGGGACGACAGGTAGGTACGTTCGGACACTTCGGGTGCTTTTCCATCGGCTCCGGCAAGAATGTCGCTGCTGGTGATGGAGGGGTGTTGGTCGCAGACGACAGAGACCTCTTTGAGAGGGCGCTCCTGGCTGGGATGCATCCTGCCCGATTGTATAAGGAAATCACCATCGATGCCTATCGCGAGCGTATTGATAGCCTGATCTATACGTATCGCATCAACGCGTTCTCCGCCGCTTTAGCCCTGAAGCAGTTGGACCGATTAGAGGAGATGAACGAATGGAGGCGACGCAATGCCGCTCGATTGAAGGAGGCGCTGGCCGATGTGCCGGGTATTCGACCGCTCGATCTGCCCGAAGATCGTGATCCTGCCTGGCATATGATCCACTGGACGTTCGTCCCTGAAGAGCTGCCCGGCGTGAGTCGGGAGCAATTCATCAAGGCGCTGAGGGCTGAAGGGGTGCCCATAGGAGGCAGTTATGTCGGCACACCTATCCACCTGAGACCCACCTTTCAACACAAAGAGTGGTGGTTGGGCAAGGGCTATCCGTGGAAGGCCAACCCGCGAGGCGACGAGATCGTCTATCGCAAGGGCGATTGTCCCGTGGCCGAACGCCGTTGCGCCGAACAGGACCTCATCCTGGGCGGTGGATCATGGTGGAAGGATGTCTCCACGTTGATCGATCAGATCGCCGAGGCGTTCCGAAAGGTAACCGCCGACCCACAGCGTCTGCGCGATGTAGAGGCATGAGGCGATCGGAGCCCGTTATGGATCACTGGAACGCGTTTGACGCGAACTGCGTTGTAGGACGCCATCTCAAATGGCGTCCCGGTCACCCCTGTCCCGCCGCCGATCTGCTCGCCGATATGGACCATCACGGCATCGCCGAGGCCATGGTGTTGGACTGCCTCAGCCGGGAGCATCACCCTACGGAGGGGAACCGGCGCGTGTTGGAGGTGGCCTCCATCAGCCCGCGTCTGCATCCCGCTTGGTCGCTGCTGCCTCATGGAGCGGAGGATGAGGGGCCGACGCCGGAGGAGTTCCTTCGAGAGATGCGCCGGCACAAGGTCGGAGCCGTGTATCTGTTCCCGAACCAGTACCGTTTTCGCCTTTCGGACTGGTGCGTGGACGCCTGGCTGGAACCGCTGGCCGAGGCACAGGTGCCGGCGGATGGCTTCTTGTATGTCGCTCAGAAACTCTCTATCCGTTCGCTCAGACATAGACAATGCTCTCCCTAATGTCCTGAGCAACGCGAGACACTCGAATCCCCTGCAAGCCGGCAGGGGTAAGCACATCGCCCCTTCTACCTAACAGGTGCTCAAGATACTCCACCAACTCAATGAACTTGAACCCGATGGGACGCTCGAATTCGTCTTCTGGTCTTTCATCGTATCCACTGAAAACCTGGACGCTGAAACCGACATGATGAAGCATTTCGACATATTCACAAACGGTTAGAATTGGAGAGAAGGTTACACATTCAACAACTTCAGTGTTCCTGCCCTTCTTGATAATCCTGCTGCCATCAGGCTCAACATAGGAAACAAACTTCGACCGTACGGAGATTCTTTTCTCCTCGTCAACAACCGGTTTGTCTATCCAGTCAACGACAACCTTACTTCCATCCGCAAAACTTGCGAGGTCAATCCTCTGTACCATGAACAGGAAGTACCCGCGAGGTCTCAAGAAATTTAATACCCGGACGAAGCAGGTCTTAATCCTTTCCTTGGTTTCTAGATACTGTAGAGAGTTCAGGGCGGCGAAAACCATCGAATACTGCGCCTAACGACCAAGCTCAGCCGCCCGCCGGAGCGCCAGCGGAAGCGGGTCGGCTGCAGCGAGTGTTAGGCGATCTTCTAGCCTACTTACGCTTGACCCTTGGCACAATATGTGCGCAAAGCCACTCTGCAAATGTCTCACGATCCATCTCACCTGCAGCCACCTGCAGGATGACCCGCTCCTGCTCATCTACGGAGGCTTCTATCTCATAGCCGTTCAACACTAGAAAAGTTTCCATCGCGGCATGCGCGGTTCGCTTGTTGCCGTCCACGAATGGATGGTTCCGGATCAATGAAAAGCCCAAAGCAGATGCCTTCTCAACAATTGTGGGATAGAGCTCCTGTTCACCGAATGTCATATGCGGTTGGGCCAAAGCCGACTCGAGAGCGTTCAAGTCACGAATCCCTACCGCCCCGCCGGACTGCTCCATAACCCGGTGATACAATTCCAACACCTCATTGAGGGTGAGGTAGCGCATCGCTCTTAAGCCTTTGCCAGTCGCTGATAGAGTTCGGCGTTCTTGACAAGCACGTAATTTATGGCCTGTTGGAAGTCTTCGTCCGGGCGGGTGAGTAGCTCTTCAAGGCTCACCCGAAGCAACTCTTCCGGTGTGACCTGATAACGCCTCGCTTTCTCTTTTAGTTGTGTCCATTTTTCTCCCAAGAGGGTAATCGTAAGCGTTGCCATACTCCCTCCTCATTGCGTTATATGAAACCTCTGTATTATCCACGTCCGCCTAACGACCAAAGTTCAGTTGCGGCGGGGTTTTGCAGAAAACGTTTGACCAACCACAAGCCGCCACAACCCCACAAACATTATTAAAACCAAAGATTTCGCCGTCAACTGCAACGGCTGGTTAGGTACACTTGATAGCATCACTCTCTTCCAAGAGCCATTCCTTCCACTTCCCTTGAAAGGTATCTATGTTCTCACCAAGCATGCCGAACACATCTCCGTTATCACACTCGTGCACAATTCTCAGTATGGTTTCTCTGCCATAAATCTTCTCAATAAACATCACGATTGTCCAACCCCAGTCATAGCATAACTCTAGACTAGTTTGAATCTCCTGGATATCTGGGATGCTCCTTCCTTTTAAGCCCTGTAGGACTGGCTGCCTGAACTTATACTGATCCCCATGTTGCCACTGCCCAGATAGATACGCGGCAAGTCCTTCGCTCCACCATCTCGGGGGTGTTTCCATGTTTGGCGCAAGATACTCTTCAAACATATGTGTCACTTCATGAGCAAGCAATCTCCTATACTCATCAGAGCGATATTCAAAAACTGAATGCTGCTCATACGCAGAAGGAGAAAGCACAACAAGGTCAGTCCTCTGAGGTTGCGCCATTCGCGCGGGATGAGAAGGTCGTTCTATTTCGACGCCTAGTAGTTCTACCACGAGTCGGTCAAATTCATTTCTGGTGGGAGCTAATATCGCCCTCATCGGTGGAAAGGGCGTGTCTAGGTCAAAATATCTTGTCAAGAAACTAACAGCTTTTTCCAGCGCAATAAGGGTTTCCTCAGCAAATGGGGCGTCGCCATGTACGTATCTAACCTCTATTCTGCCACGGTGGAGCAGGAGGTAATCATCTAGCATTTACGTTCTCCCAATCGTTCTGCCTAACGGGGCGCGAGATAATCGGAACCCCAACTTGCGGAAGAGCACACAAAGCGTAGCGGAGTGCGCTCTTCCGCAACCAAGGGGCGAAGCGGAGCGAAGTCCTGCGGAACGAAAGCGATGCTGAAGTGGAGCAGGATTTCCGCTCCATTTATCCGGAATTTCCGGTTGAAATCAACCTCAAGATTGCGGTAAAATTATATACGATCTCTGAAAACCCGTCAAGAACAAACCAGGTATGAGGAAGATGCCTCGACGTCCTAAAAAACTCCTCGATCAAGTCCGTGAAAAAATACGACTGAAGCATTACTCCATCCGAACCGAGGAAGCCTATGTCAATTGGGTCCGACGTTACATCCTGTTTCATAATAAAAAGCATCCCAGAGAGATGGATAGCCGCGAAATTGAGGAGTTTTTGACTCACCTCGCCGTCAATGAGCGTGTCTCAGCCTCCACTCAAAATCAGGCTCTTAGCGCGCTGCTGTTCCTATACCGCATTTTAGACATGATGTTCGGCACACATCAGCTCATGGCAAAGCTGCTTTACGGCTGTGGATTGCGGCTCATAGAGTGCATGCGACTCAGGGTCAAAGGATGAGGAGAAAGGGATTTTGCGTGGTGGATCGTGAGAGGATGATATCCGAGTTGAAACGGGAATACCTCATCAAACGGGACGCGATAGAGGCCAAACTGCGCGAGTTCGAGAGGGTGAGGGAGAAAGGAGACCTCGCCGCCTTTGAGGAGATGTGTTACTGTCTGTTCACGGCGGGCGCATCCGCAAGGGTCGGGATGCGCTCGGTCGAGGCGATCAGAGACCTGATGCTTACCGGAAGCCAGGAAGAGCTGTCCGAGAGGCTGCGTTCAGTCCACCCCTATGCTCGCAAACGGGCCGAAT
>CAZHVH010000312.1:0-4540 GCA_964535855.1 uncultured bacterium | reverse complement strand
GAGAGGCTGCTCGAAAAGGCAGAGGGGAATCTGAGGAAGGTCATCGATCATTAGACTTTTCCCCTTTTCCCTTTGTCTTTGCTTTTTCGATCGATATAAGCTTTGATCTTGAGAGCCTTAATGGGGATGGGTCCGAGGTAACAGGGGGCTTCTCACCGACCACCTTCTTCAAAATAAGGACCGCATCGAAGGGATCAAGCACGCCATTTCCGCTCACATCTCCGATCCGAATCTGTTCCTCTGAAAGCTGAATTTTTCCGACCAAATACAACAGGATAAGAGATGCATCGTATGCGGAGAGAAAACCGTTCCCGCTCACATCACCATAAGGAGGTTCCACGATGATCTTGCCGTTTTTCGGATCGACCCCAAGTCTATTGCTATCCTCATCCGTAGCGGTTTCAATTGTGAGAGTCAAAGGAATCTCATGAGGTTTGGTTCCCTTCTCTATATGAAACGGAATTGAGAAAAGCAAATCCTCACCCTCAAGGAAGAAACCGTTTCGAGCTACGGTGAAAACGGCAAATGTTAAATTTCCTGAATTACTAGGAAATCCCTCAGGATTGGTAACAACTCTAGCTTTCTCCGTGAGAAGAGGCCCTTTCTCCGGAGCTTCAGGAATGCTTAAGTATTCTCCATCGTAACTTAAGACAAATTGAATAGATGCTATCGGCCGGTTTGGATCTTGACCCGATAATCTGATTTTGACATGGACAGTCTCATTCGGCCTTCCTATGATGCTTTCAACGACAAGCTTGGGAGGTTTTGAAGCAGGATTTAAAGCCGGAGCCGGGATGGCACTCTGAGATTCCCTCTTAGCCGGGAAATCCTCCTGAGGGATAAGCCCTACGCCAAAGCGGGCGATCCGTAAAGCGTCATCTATATCCAATTTCCCATCCCCAAATTTGCCGTTGTTCGGCCCGCCGGGAAGGCCTGGAGAGGGAGCCACATCTCCCAGGGCCATATCCACCTCTGTGGGCGTGATCAGCCTTGCGCTGATCCGGGCCACCCTTAAGGCGTCGCCTACATCCGTTTTACCGTTACCCTGGGGACGTTCTCCTATGCCGGGCACAGGAGCGATATCTCCCCAGAGTCCCAGCGTTTTAAACTCCCATTTATCAGCTAATCCTATAAAAAGTGGTGCTATGAGATTTCCCGCCCTATCCTCCGCGGAATCACTTATCGTTACGAGATAAGTGGTGCAATAAGCCAAATCCTTCGCAGGCTCGAAGATAAGGATATTCCCCTCCCACTTTCTGCTTCCCTCAACAGGCGGAGCCCAGGGATCAAGAGGTTGAATCGAAAAAGCGTTTTCAGTAACGTTCTTATTCATCTCTTCAGAAAACTCCACTCGTATGGCGCTTTTAACGGATATATCATCCCCCATCGGGCTTTTGCTCAGTACAGCGGGCGGTGTCATATCGAGGACGATGTTATCACCGTAAACTTCGCTCTCATTACCCGCCGCATCTTTATATTGCACATATACCGTCTTTATGCCGTCGCCCGAGGTAAGAGACCAGAATTGAAATGTGGCGTTAAAACGCATCCAATCCGTCCAATCGCCACTTTCATTTTTCAGCCGCATTCTATCGACACCGCTGACCCCATCATCGGCGGATAGGTTTAGGGTTACCTCGGTTGTATTTGTGAACTCCGCATCGTTATTGACCGATATCTCTCCCGTTGGCGCGGTTTTATCGATCCGCAGGGATATTGACCTCTCCGATTCTCGGTTACCGGCATTATCGAGAGAGCGATAGTGGATGGATGTTACCCCTTCGTTGGAAACGGTAAAGGGACCGGTGTAATTCTGCCAGGAGCCCGAACCCAGTTTGTATTCTCCCCTTTGCACCCCCGAAGCATTATCGCTCGCTGATAGAGTTATCTCTACGTTAGAGATATACCAGTCGTTATCTCCTTGTGTACCGGCAAGAGTAAGTGTGGTTGTCGGTGGCCTCCTATCTATCTTTATTTCCGTAGATCTCTGAGGTTCAACATTACCGACGTTATCCACAGAGTAATAATATACTGTTGTGATCCCTTCCACGCTGAGGGAAAATTGGGAGGAATACGTCTTCCACTCTCCGGAACCGATCTTGTACTTTATCTCTCTGATGCCTGATATATCCGTGGCGGATAGACTGAGGGTGACATCCGACCGATACCATCCGTTATCCCCCTGAGAACCGGTGATGGAAAGCTGGGTGGTCGGCGGCGTCGAGTCAACGATGATCGCACCCGTAACCGATTCCACAGGAATCTCGAAGCTGTCTTTATCGGTGGCCACATCAACTTGAACGGCTATGGGGATTCTCTGATCGACAAGATTTGCCTTAACCTGGAAAGGTATCGAGACGAGCAGATTTTCCCCACTTTTATAAAATCCATCCTCAGAGATGGTGAAGGCGCTGAATACCAGACTTCCTGAGTTGCTCGGAAAGCCCTGGGGATTTGTAAGGACGGTAGCACCTTCAAGAAGGGGACCGCTTCTCGGTTCCGAGACTATACTTAACAACCCTCCATCATAAGTGAGCGTGAACTGGATGGCCGCCACAGGGCGATCGGGATCTTGATTTAGCAGCCGTATGGGAAGCTCGACCGATCCCCCCGGTGCGGCGGAGATTTCATCAACCTTAAGCTCCACGGCGTAAGCGGATAGCCCGCCTATCAAAACCATCAGAAATGATAATATGACCGCTTTGTAATTCATCCCTCTTCCCCCTCCTACTTTTCTATCGTCATCCTCCTTATAGCCTTATAATTTCCAGCTTGAATCTCATAGAAATATACTCCGCTCGCCACCCGTTCGCCGTTCTGGTTAAGTCCTCGCCAATACGCCGCTCGATCCTTGGTGAGATAAAAACCAGGAGGTTTTCGCCCTAAATTGAATGTGCGTATCAGCCTGCCTTTGATATCGTAGATCCGAATTATTACATCCGATTCCTCGGCAAGCTGAAACGGTATCCACGTCTCCAGGTTAAAGGGATTGGGATAGTTCTGGAGCAGAGCTGTATCGGCGGGTAGATCTTTATTAAGGATGAAGATCCTTCCGCCTTCGGCCCTTATCGGGATGCTACCGCCGTTTATATCCGTGGCCACCACGATTTCAAGTTTCACGTCCATCTCCCTCGGCGGATTATCGGTTAAAGCTTGAAAGGGGATCGTAACCAGAAGATCGTCGTTTTCTTGATATAGACCATTTTGGGCGAGCGCGAAGAGGCTTATAATTAGATCTCCCGAATCGCTTGGGAAGCTCCGAGGATTGGTGATCAAAACGGCTCCTTTCAGGAGCTCTCCCTTAATTGGATTCCCCGCGATGCTCCAGAATAGAGGATCATAATTTAAAGTAAGTTGTATGGCTCCGACCGAACTGATAGGTGATTGATCTACCAATCTGATATTCACGTTGGCAATCCCATCTTGAAGCGCAGCAGTTTTTTCAACAACAATCCTGAGTTGCTTCAGGTCAGCATAGGCTGGCCTTGGAGGAGTAGGTGGAGAGGCTTTCCTTGCGGGAAAGTCCTCCTTATCGATCAGCCCGACGGCGTAACGTGCGATTCGCAGGGCATCCCCAACGTTCAGTTTCCCGTCCCCAAATTTGCCGTTGTTCGGGCCATTGCTAGGGCCGGGGGAAGGAGCGACATCGCCGAAGATGAGATCCAGCGGCGTGGGAGAAACCAGTCGGGCGCCGATACGGGCAACTCTCAGGGCATCTCCTATGTTAACTTTGCCATCGCCCTGTTCCCGACCATCCTTTCCCGGCAGCGGAGCCACATCGCCGAAAAGCCCCGTTGTAAACGACCAGCTTGTCGAGACGGGATTGCCGGCCCTGTCCTTGATACCGGTGATCTTGACGGTGTATTCAGTGTTCTGTTCAAGCTCCACACTCGGATTGAAGATGAGTGTGTTACCTTTCCATGTGATCTCACCCTCGACCTGCGGGGTAATTGTAAAGGCTTTCCCAGCGCTGTTTTGATCCATTTTCTCCGAAAACGCCACCTTGATCTCAGATGTCGGAAGCACATTACCGCCTTCAGGCTCTTTGCTTAAGATAGATGGTGGGGTAGTGTCCAAGAGGATGGTATCGCTGAAGACATCGCTCCAGTTTCCCGCCACGTCTTTATACTTAACGTAAACCGTTTTAGTTCCATCCCCTGAGCTAAGAGTCCACTGTTTGGTTGTTGAGAAAGGTTCAGGCGCTGACCATGTATCTCCGTCATTGCTGAACCTCATCTGAGCGCCTTCACCCATACCGCTAATCGCATCGGAGGCCGATAAGGTCAGGGTGACAGAGGCGGAGTTGGCAGTCTCCGCTCCGCTGTTGATGGAGATACTGCCGGTTGGTTTCGTCTTATCTATTTTAATCTCCCTTGAGCGTTCATCTTCTTGGTTATCGGCATTGTCCACCGAGTAGTAATATATCGTCGTTATGCCCTCGGTTGATATGGTGAATGGGAAGGAGTAATCCTGCCATGGCCCAGAACCGATTTTATATTTGGTTTCTTTAACGCCTGACCCTGTATCAGTGGCGGATAGG
>CAZHVH010000311.1:0-4540 GCA_964535855.1 uncultured bacterium | reverse complement strand
ATATCGAGGCAAAGTGCCCGATCGACGGGCGAATTTCTGGGGTATGATCACCAACTTCGATGAAAACGTCGGCCGGCTTAGATCCAAACTGAGAAAGCTGAACATCGACGAGAATACCATCTTCATCTTTCTGACCGATAACGGGACCTCAGAGGGATGCTCTCTGGATAAGGACGGATTCGTCACGGACGGCTATAACGCCGGAATGAGGGGCAAGAAGGGATCGGAATACGAGGGCGGCCATCGCGTGCCATTTTTCATCTATTGGCCCAGAGGAGAACTTAAAGGGGGCAAAGACATAAACAGGCTCGCCGCCAATATCGATCTGCTTCCCACATTGATAGATCTATGTGACCTGAAGACGCCTGATGGAGTTGAATTCGACGGAATCAGCTTGAAACCGCTCCTCATGGGGGAAACTGAAAGCTGGCCCGATCGGGTTTTGGTGGTCGATTCACAGCGCGTCGAATATCCGATCAAATGGCGTAAGAGTTCCGTGATGACCCAGCGGTGGCGGCTCATAAACGGCGAGGAGCTCTACGATATGTCCGTCGATCCGGGACAGAGGAAGGATGTATCCGAGGAACATCCCGACGTCGTTCGACGCCTGCGGGACGAGTATGAGAGATGGTGGGATTCCATATCGCAGACCTTCGATGAAGGCTGTCCGATCGTGATAGGCACCGAGCATGAAAGGGTATCGACGCTGACCACACATGATTGGCACGGCGATAGATGTGCCTGGAATCAAAACCAGATCAGAGGGGGATTGGAATGTAACGGATATTGGATCGTTCAGATCGCCTCCGATGGAATGTATGAGTTCGAGCTGAGGCGGTGGCCTAAGGAGGCCGATGTTCCCCTTAACGACGCCGTTCCGGGCGGCAGAGCCTTCAATTTCAAAACGGCTCGGGTCAAAATAGGCGATCAGGAGGATACAAAGCCGGTTGAACCGGGGGCAAAAGGCGTTAAATTCACCTTCAATTTAGAAACGGGCGTCCTTCGCCTTCAGACATCCCTCACGGATGACGAAGGCAGATCTATAGGCGCCTATTACGTTTATGTCAGGAGGATTTAGATATGGAATTCGCCGTGTGCATCTGGGGCCTTGATAAACCGGAGGAGACCGCCCAGGATCTTTCCGGACAAGGGGTAACCGCCGTGGAATCGGGTCCTAAATTCTTCATCGAGAAGGATGAGGAGACCATAGAGCGGGCTGCCCAAACGTTCAAGGAGGCCGGCATAAGGATATTCTCGGTTCATGCCCCCTTTGGGGAACAGGAGGACCTCTCCGCACTTGACTCAAACACGCGGAGGAACGCCATAGACGTGCATAGGAGATTGCTCGAGAAGATCGCCCTCGCAGGCGCGAAAGTTATGATCGTTCACCCCGGGAGACACGCCTCTGGCGAGGATATACCCAGGATGGAGGAGATACTGCCCTCAAGTCTGGAGGAGGTGCTGAAGACGGCCGAACGGACGGGCGTTAAGCTGGCCCTCGAAAATATGTTGCCGGAACATCCCGGTTATAGCAGCGAGACGGTGAGGGAGATCGTCGAGGGGATAAACTCCCCGTTCCTCGGCGTCTGTTTCGACACGGGACATGCCCACGTTAATAGGGAAGGCGAAATAGCCGCCTTCGATAACCTCAAAGATCTGATCATAGCCTTCCACCTCCAGGATAACGACTCCACCCATGACATGCATCTCCAGCCGCCATACGGCACCATAAACTGGGATAAGCTTGCGCCGATGATAAAAGAACTTAACTTCCAAGACCCGATGGCGGTCGAGGCTATGCCGTGGGGAGGGGTGGATTTCGGGATGATGCTTAGGGAGATAAAAGCGCTGTTCGAGGACGGTCTTCTGGAGGTGGAGCTAAACGGCTTCAAGGCTAAGGCCATCTGTCCCCGATGCGGCAGATATATATTTAAATCCGGGAACGGATGGTTCTGCGGGTGCGGGGATCACAGGAGGTGAACATGAGATCCAGGTGGGGAATAACGGGATTTATCCTGACTTTCGCCCTTTTGACCCTTACGGCCGCATTGGCGGCTGAGGAGAAGATCTTGAACGTAGACGGCGAAACCGTCAGAATCGTCAGAGATGATTTCGGCGTCCCACACGTCTTCGCCCAAACTATCAGAGGGCTCTATTTCGGGAATGGATACGCCATCGCCCAGGATAGGTTAGTCCAAATGGAGAAGTACAGACGGGCTGCTGAGGGGAGGATGGCTGAGATATTCGGCCCAAGCGCCCTGGATAGGGATAAGCAGATCAGGATCCTGGGATACACGAAGGATGAAAGACAAAGCCAATTTGAAGAGCTGGATTACGAGCTCCAGGTCGCCCTCGTCTCATACGCCGATGGGGTGAACGCCTACATAGATGAGTGCATCAAGAACGGATCGCTTCCGAAGTGGTTTAAGGAGATGGGTATCACGCCTGAGCCATGGGAGGTCACCGATACGGTGGCGATAGGGCAGATGATGGCCCGAAGGTTTGGAGGATGGGACGGGGAAGAGCTGAGAAACTTGAAGATCCTCTCCTATCTCAAAAAGAGATTCAACGATGAGGAGACGGTGAGGAGGATATTCGACGACATCCTCTTCAGGAACGATCCCGAATCCCCCACCACAGTTCCGCCGGAGAAATCACCGAAGCCTGAGAGGAAGAAAGGGATATCAAACGAAACACCTGATAACTTCAAGATCCTTTGGGATTTAGCGCTCAGGGATGATATCATCGAGAGGGCTTACTCCGTGGCGAAGGGATTAGAGGTCCTTGAGTTCGATAGGAGGCACGGTGTCCCGATAAAGTGGGGCAGCTACGCCCTGCTTATATCCGGCTTCAAGACGGCCAGCGGAGCTCCCATTCTGGTCGGCGGTCCACAGATGGGCTTCGGCACGCCGAGCATAGCTCATGAGGTACACCTCTCAGGCCCTTACGGCAACGTCGTGGGCATGAGCTTCGCTGGGATACCGGGCGTCTTGATCGGCCATAACGATCACCTCGCCTGGACAACCACATCGGGGATCGGCGACCTGACGGATATCTATATCGAGAGGCTCGATCCGAACAACAGATACCGGTACTTCTACAACGGGAGATATAGAGAGATGGAGAAGCGGACGGAGATCATACTGGTCAAAGGCGGAGAGAAACCTGTGGAGATAACGGTGTGTAGGACGGTTCACGGGCCCGTCGTGGAGTGGGATGAGGCGAACGGCATAGCGTATGCCAAGAAGATGTCATACTGGGGGAAGGAGCTCGACACCTTCGTCGCCATCTACGGCTTTAACAAGGCCCAAGATATCAAGGAGTTTGCTCAATATGCCGAATACATCACCACTTCACATAACTTCCTCTGCGCCACGCAGGGCGGTGATATCGGATACTGGTATTGCGGATGGTATCCGATCAGGCCGGAGAAATCCGACCCGCGCCTGCCACAGATCGGCACAGGGGAATATGAATGGAGAGGGTATATCCCGTTCGACGAGCTTCCCCACTCCGTCAATCCGAAGCAGGGGTATCTGGTCAACTGGAACAACAAGCCCGCCATATGGTGGGATAACTCCGATACACCCGTCTGGGGCAAGATCTTCAGGGTACACAGGATCAAGGAATTGATCGAATCGGACGATCTTCTGACGATCGAGGATGTCGAGGGCATACTCAGGGATATCGCCTATAACGACGAGAACGCCGATTACTTTAAACCCCTCATCCTTCGGGCCTCGGAGAGGGTTAAGATTGAAAATCCGACGATCAAGGCGGCGATTAGATATCTCAGGGCGTGGGATAATCATGCCGTCGAAGGTTCGGTCGCCAAGTCCATCATGGATGAATGGATCAGAAAGGTCAGGGAGGAGATCTTCCTAGAGACGCTCGGGGATTTCGGGGATATGGGAAAGTTCCATTACTTCCTCCAACCGAGCTTGATACTACACGTGCTAGAGGGAGATAGGTCCAAATGTCCCGTCTCATATGATTATCTCCAGGAAAGGGATGTGAACGAGGTCATAATCTCAGCCTTAGGAAGAGCCGTTGCCGATCTCGAGGCTAAGTTCGGAAGGAACATGTTCGAATGGCAGCACAGGAACGGTGAGATCAAACTCGATCCACTACCTCCGATACCCGAATCGAATCGGGGCACCTACATACAGATCATCGAGCTAACCAGACCGTATATACATGGCATCAACGTTCTGCCGCCGGGCCAAAGCGAAGATCCCGAATCGCCCCATTACTCCGATCAGAGGGAGTTGGCGGGATGGTGGATGTTCAAGCCGATGCTATACAGGCGCGAGCAGATAAGGTGAGATCACCACGCCGTCCATCACAAATGGAGCTAAAACTCATACCTCGTCCATTCGATCGGATCGACAAAGGTTCCATTCACCTCCATGCCCCAATGCAGATGAGGTCCCGTCGCACGGCCTGTCGATCCGACCAACCCTATCGTCTGTCCCTTCTTCACCCTATCGCCCTGTTTGACGAGGATCTTCCGGAGGTGGTAGTAGTGGGATCTGACTCC
>CAZHVH010000310.1:0-4572 GCA_964535855.1 uncultured bacterium | reverse complement strand
GCCTCCTGTCTCCTATCGGTGATAACCGCTACACTCAGGGGAAATAAGAGCGAATGGTTTTATTATCGTATATCGGTTAAATCTCCTCAGGAGTTTAGGGATCGGGAAGGGTAAACCTGGCCTTCAGGGAATTGAGATATCTCCTCTCCGCATCCTCGTTGTGTCTCAGAGCCGCCTCATATGAGAATCGTATGTCCCTCAGATAGATCCAGACCCAGGTACCGCCTAGGATGAAGAAGTTAAGGTTATCCCCCTCCAAAGCGGCTTTGACCGATAGGGATAGGGTGATCAGGTTGCCCATCATGTACCCGATGCCTTTGATTCCCTCCCCGCAGTAGATAAGCCCTAGACCTGGCATCACGGCGGAAAGGATCTGGGCCAGCCTAGGGGATTTTTGAGGAAGCGAGAGGGCTTGAAAGGATTTGTCCGCCAGCATGGAGCTCTTCCTCGATATCGGATGACCCGGATATAGCCTTGCGATTCGACGGAATTTTATCGTGGCCTCGCTCCAATTCATCTCGTTCAACGAGCACCACCCGCTTAAGAAAAGCGACTGAGCCGCTATGTCATGATAAAGCGAATGAGAGACGAGACGACGTGCGATGAACTTCGCCGAGTCATACCTATCGTCCCAGAAGAGAGCCTTCGCGCGAGCCAGCTCCGCCTCCTGCCGTAGCCGATCATCCGTAGTATTTTGAGCCACGGATCGAAGAACCTCCGCCGCAGCGTCATACCTACCCATCCTCAGATAACACAGCCCCATTTTGTATTCCAGATACGGCCGTCTGGGATCATTTGGATTGTAGTGTAGATAGCGCTTATACTCGATCAGAGCGGTTTGGAAATCTCCCTCGTTGAAGATGTGATTCGGCAGTTCCACGGTGATCTCCGGATGCTGAATCGCCGACGGGTTGAGGGGAGGAATTAAGAGAAATAAGGTTAATATAAGTTCGACCATCCTCTACGCTCCGATTTTAACCATGTCATTTGTTGTCATTTATAGTCATTTGTAGTCATTAGAATGACGGCGGAGCCGAATGACCCAATGACCACAAATGACCTCTACCCGTCGGAGTGTTGAAACGTTCTAACGTGTGAAGCTCCGTGTTGATCCAGAGAAAAACTTTCTGACCACATCCTCCGCCGGACCGCCTTCCGGGGAAAATCCCGGTTCAGCCCAATCCCAAAAATAGACACCTATACCTAGCGGGTATACCTCCTCGAAGAAGGACTGGTAACATCTGGCCTGTAGCCCGGGATTGTGTGATTTGCGCAGATACCAGTTCCCCGGATATTTGGCGGCGTAATCCCATTTTCCCCATCCGCCCTCCGTGAAGAGCAGGGGTTTTCCGACCTTATCCCGCCAGGACTTTATCGCCTCAACGTAGTTCAGCGTCACGCTCGATACGATCGCCGGCACCTTATACCGATGCCATGCCCTTTTCAGCGTCTCAAGCGATGGGTCTCTTTCATCGCTGAGGGGGAAGTAGAAGTTCAGCCCAATCCAATCCAAAGCATCGAGCCAGTCGGGATACTCGTTGAACGTATCCTTAGCCACCTCCTTCAGCACACCTGGATCGAATTCAAGTTTATAATCTCCCGCCAAGATCATACGCCTCATAACGTTGTCCTCGAGATTGAAGAGGGTTAGCAGCGAGACAAGCCCCCTTTTCTGATGATGCACCACCACCCACCAGTCGAAAGCACACGTTATCGGGATATCGGATTGTGTTCGCAGATCGGATATGAGTCCCCTCCAACCCCTCGATCGACTATATGTGCCGCTTAGCTCATCGGCGATACAGACGGCGTCGAAGGGGAAGGTGCTGAGATAATAGCTTAATATCTCGGTGTAATTTTGAAACCACGCCTGCCAATCCCTTTCATTCCGCATATGGACCCTTCCAGGCCACATCGGATCGTTCACCTTACCGTCAGAGCCTATCACCCGCATTCCCGTTCGCTCGGGATGGATGTGCGGCTTGAAGAGAACTTTTAGTCCAAACCTATGAGCGGTTTTAACGAAATGGGCGATATCCTCGTCCCTGGGAAAATGATGCCATAGATCGGGTCTGAAAACGGTTTTTAGGACGGGATGTTGATATCGACAACCCATCGGGAGATATATCCCTGGATCATCCCATCTGCTTTGCCAGAGAGCCACGTCGAGGCTGACCCAATTGCAGCCGAGGGAGGTTATCCTCTCGAGATCCCGTTCCACCTTAACCGGATCGTAATCTGAAAAGGCGACGAAATAGGCCATACCTTTATGTCTCTCCGTCGATTCGACCCAGATCGGCGCAACGAGCATGAGGATCAACGGGAAGATCGATCTGAACGGGGCTTTTCTCATGTATCACTCCGTCCGTTCGAGCGGCTGAGCGTTGAAAGCGGCATACCTCTCCCCGATCGGCTTGACGCTGACGGGCTTCAGCTTGCCTTTAAGGTAGTTGGAGTACGATTCAAACGCTTCAGCAGCCTTGATCGGATCAGGATAGGCAACGGTGAACAGGTATACCTCGATTTCATCTTCGCCCACTTTATATTTTGCCGTGACCCCTTCCGTCTCTTTGCCGAGTTTAAGCACGTTCTCGTCGGAAACGTAATGGATGTTGTTAAGTGCCAGCTCTCGCTTGAAGTACTGCTCGCTCCCCTTAATTCTTCCCTCCTCCGGCAGCGATTTGAGGATCTGAGGCAGATCCCCTGGCTCGGGAATTCTCTTTTCCATCACCCTAGCGAACCTCTGCATCGCCTCTCTGATCTCAGTCGCTATCTCGAAGGCTTGAATCTTGATGAAGAATCTGCCTTTCCAGAAATCCAACGTCTCGTCCGTGAGAATAGCCTCGTTTCCGAATCTGGCGAAGGGAGCGTGTGGATATCTGAGGTGACTGTAGATGCCAAAGGCGTTTTGAGGCGTGCCCATGTCGTAGACGTCTATGACGATCAATGAGTCGGCGGCGAGTTTGGGCTGGATGTACTCGGCCGTGACGACCTCGACGAAGTCATACGTGTGGTAGAGCTCCGCCCCGCCATCGATGTACTTGAACAGATCTCCTCCAACGTATCTCTTGATCCTGTCTTCATATATCTTCCACCAGGGGACATCCCCGTTCTTCGGTATGACATCCATGGCGCTGATGGCGTTATTTGGCTTCTCCGATCCGGAAGGTGGGATCTGAATCGATCTCAGAGAGCTGATCGCCGCTGAGATCTTATCCCTGGCTGGCGAGATATATTTGCAATCCCAGACCCCAACGAGGAATCTGCCGCTCTGAGCTAAAACGGTATATCTCCCCTCGATCTCCCTTTCCGTGCCCTTTTGGCACCCTGACAGGATCATAAGGGATATAAGTATAACGACGGTCACCCCAAGCTTACATCTCATACCCTGCTACCTCCTCCATCTGTCTGAAGAGCTCCAAAGTTTCCCTTGCTGTTTCTTCATCCAGCTTCTCTATGGCGAACCCGGCGTGAACTATGACGTAATCGTTCTCCTTTACGTCTTCCAGCAGTTGAAGGCTCACCTCACGCCTGACACCGCCGAGCTCAACTATCCCAAGATCACCGTGTATCTCAATAACTCTCATCGGAACCGCCATGCACATCTCAGCACTCTCCTTTCCAACTTCCCCATCGGTGAGGGGAAGGTTTAGATCAGCCTTGGTCCCATTGAAAAGCCCAAGATAATTTTAACATAGGCCGATGTCTTTCCGCCAGGGTTGCCCTTAGGTTTGTCCCGACGGGATGACCTGTGATATAATTCCTGCTGATAGATAGCTTCAACCCTCAGGTGATGTGTGATGCCCGTCGCCCTGCTTCTAAGCGCGTTTTTGGTCGGATTTTCATCCATGATCGGCCAGATAGTGTTGATGCGGGAGCTGATGGTTGTCTTCTATGGCAACGAGCTCGCCCTCGGCCTCGCTCTCGGCGCATGGCTGCTATGGGGAAGCGTGGGGAGCTGGGCGCTAGGGAAAACGGCGGATTCGGTGAAAAACAGGACGAGACTCATCTCCCTCATTCAGATCGCCGTTCCATTTATCCTATCGATCTCCATATTCGCCGCCAGAAGCGTCAAACTCATATTCAAGCTGACACCCGGACAGATCATGGGATTGCCCTATATGATCGGCTCGGTCTTCCTAGTGTTGTCGCTTTACTGCCTGATGTTAGGATATCTCTTCGTACTCGTCGCCAGATCCGTCGCCTCATCCACGGACCGCCTCTCCTCAGGCGTCGGGAGGGCTTATCTGTTTGAAGGTTTGGGGGCGAGTGTTGGGGGATTACTGGTAGGATTGATCCTGATCAAGATGCTCAATCCCTTCGAGATAGCTGCCGTGGTGGGGACGGTATGCTTCCTAACAGCCTTGATCCTCCAAGTCCCACATAGAGACCCCATATCGATCGGGCTTTCAGCCCTCTTTCTGGCTTTGCTGATATGTTCCATCCCTCCCGGCATTCCGGAAAGGCTCAACAGGTTCTCCTCCGCCATACAGTGGAGGGGGATGAAGGTGGAGGAAAACAGGAACTCGGTCTACGGCAATATCGTCGTCACCTCCTACGATTCACAGTATA
>CAZHVH010000309.1:0-4579 GCA_964535855.1 uncultured bacterium | reverse complement strand
GGAAAAATGAGCTGGAAGCTTGCATTACATACCGTAAGTTACGCCGGGGTGTGGAGGGGTCAGACCTTCCTGCCCATCGAAAGGGTGTTGGAAAAGGCCTGTGAGCTGGGGTTTGACGGCGTGATGATCATGGCTAAGCGGCCTCATCTCTCGCCGCTAGATTACGACGAAAATGCTCGGAAACGTCTCAGGGAGAAGATCGAATCGCTGGGGCTGAAGGTTCCATGTCTCGCCGGATATGTGGATTTCACAGCAGGGGTGGATAGGCCGATGACTCCAATGGTCGAGGTTCAGGCGGTTTACGTCGGCGAGCTGGCAAAGTTAGCCAGAGATCTCGGGTGCGGGATGATCAGGGTGTTCACGGGCTTCGAAAGGCCCGGGGTTCCGTTCGATAAATTATGGGAGATATGCGTGCGAGGATTGAAGCTCGCCTCCCAGAGGGCGGCCGAGTTCGGAGTTACCCTTGCCGTTCAGAACCACCACGACATAGCCATTCATCATGAATCGCTCAGATGGCTGTTGGAGGAGGTGAATGAGCCGAACTGTAAGGCGGCTTTCGACGCGTGGGCGCCGGCATTACAGGGACTGAAAGGGGAAGAGCTGAAGGAAGCCGTCCGTAGGATAGCTCCCTTCCTCGTCCACACCACGGTTGCCGATTACATCAAGCATCACCGTTTCATATATGACCAATCCCTGACCAACTACATCAGGAGAGAAGCGAGGGTCTACGCCGTTCCGATGGGGACGGGGATCGTGGATTATCCGAGCTTTTTCGATGCACTGAAGGAGATCGGATACCGGGGATGGGTCGCATACGAGATGTGCGAGGTGCTGAAAGGAGGAGGCAGTGAGGAAAATCTGGACAGATGTGCCCGCGCATTTCTCGACTACATGCGTAAACTTTGATCTCACTCAGTACCCTAAAAGCTTTATTCCGCTTCTGTAGATCTCAGCGGATCGGTGAAGCTGGGCCAATTCCTCATCGGTTAGATTGAGCTCTATGATCTCCTCCACGCCGAGAGAGCCGAGTTTAACGGGAACGCCGATGAAGATATCTTTCAGACCGTACTGTCCCGAAAGATAGGCCGAGCAGGGCATGATCCTCTTTTTATCCTTGATTATGGCCTCGACCATCTGGGCCACAGCGGCTCCGGGGGCATAGAAGGCGCTGGCGGTTTTGAGAAGCCCGACGATCTCCCCACCGCCTCCTCTGGTTCTCTCGATCAGCCTGTCTATCGTCTCGCGATCCATCAGCTCCTCAAGCGGTATTCCGGCGACTGAGGTATATCTGGGCAGAGGCACCATCGTATCGCCATGTCCCCCCAAAACCAGGGAGGAGACGTCCTCTACGGACACGTTCAGCTCGCTGGCGATGAAATATCTGAATCTTGCCGTATCGAGCACGCCCGCCTGGCCCATCACCCTATGATGGGGAAAGCCGGTTACCCTCCAGGCGTGATACGTCATGATATCGAGCGGATTTGTGACCACTATCAGTATGGCGTTCGGCGAGTATCTGGCAACCTGCTCGGCGACCGAGCCGACGATCTGGGCGTTCTGCGTCAGGAGGTCCTCCCTGCTCATTCCGGGTTTTCTGGGCCTACCGGATGTTATGACGACTATATCCGAGTCGGCTATCTCCTCATAGCTGTTCGTCCCCTTTATGCGCACGTCGAACCCTTCGATCGGGGATGCCTCGGCCATATCTAACGCCTTGCCCTGGGGCATATCGGGGATTATGTCGAGCATGACGACATCACCGAGCTCCCTCTGGGCGATCATCAACGCGGCGGTCGCGCCGACGTTACCGGCACCTATTATGCTGATCTTGTGTCTCATCATTCACCTCATATCCAATGCTACTTCGATGCTGTTTCTCTCCGTATCAACTATAAATCACCAGGTCTCACTTCCTATCCTTCCATGTTTTCGATTATAGCCGATGCGAACTGGGATGTTGAAAGTTTCGTCGCTCCCTCCATGAGCCTATGCAGGTCGTACGTGACCCTTTTCTGCCTGAAGGTACGCTCCATCCCCTCAACTATCAGCTTTGCCGCCTCGACCCATCCGATATGCTCCAGCATCATCACGGAGGATAGGATCAAAGAGCTCGGGTTGACCACGTCCATTCCGGCATATTTCGGAGCGGTGCCGTGGGTGGCCTCAAACAGGGCAGCTCTGTCGCCTATGTTACCTCCGGGCGCCATCCCCACCCCTCCCACGCAAGCGGCGCAGGCGTCGGAGAGGTAATCTCCGTTCAGATTTGGAGTGACGATCACGTCGAACTCCTCCGTGCGGGTGAGGATATGTTGGAACATGATGTCGGCCATTCTATCCTTGATCACTACTCTCCCCTCGGGGATGGCGTCACCCAGCTCCGCCTCGGCAACCGTCAGGTTGCCGAACTCCTCCTCAGCCACCTCATAGCACCAGTTTCTAAAAGCCCCCTCGGTGTATTTCATGATGTTGCCCTTATGGACGATGGTGATGCTTTTTCGCCCGCGTGCTAGGGCATACTTCAAAGCCATACGCATCAGCCTCTTGGTGGCGAACTCGCTTATCGGCTTGATCCCCACCCCTGAGTCCTCCCTCACATCAACTCCGAAGTTCTCCATGAGGAACCGTATCACCCGCAACGCCTCATCCGATCGGCTTTCCCATTCGATGCCGGCGTAGACGTCCTCCGTGTTCTCGCGGAAGATGACCACATCCATCCTTTCGGGATGTTTGATCGGTGAGGGAACGCCCTTGAAATATCTGACCGGTCTGACGCAGGCGTAGAGGTCGAGCTTCTGACGCAGCGTGACGTTGAGGCTTCTGTATCCCCCTCCGACAGGCGTGGTCAGGGGACCTTTTATGGCCACGCCGTAATGGGATATCGCGTCGAACGTATCCTGAGGCAGCCACTCGTCGAAAAGCCTTTTTGCCTTTTCGCCTGCGAATATCTCGAACCAGATGATCCTCCTCCTGCCGCCATAGGCCCTATCCACGGCGGCATCTACGACCCGCCTCATCGCTTGCGTTATGTCCGGGCCTATCCCGTCGCCCTCTATGAAGGGGATTATCGGATCGTCGGGGACGTTCAGCCCTTCCTCCGTCACCTCGATTCTAGACCCCTGTTGCGGGGGGGTAATCCTCCGGAACTCCATATCGATCACTCCTCAAACAGCTCCGGCAGATATCTTCTGACTAGCTCCATCATCTCCCGATCGGAGATGCTTGTGGTTCTTCCCTCCTCATACTCTCGATTGACCCATTCGAAGATCTTCATCACACCCGGATGTCGCTTATCCACCTTGGTCTTGAAGTTGGAGCTGATCCAATGGGCTATTCCGGCGAGACCGGATTTATCGGTGATGCTGACGCCCAGGGGCCTGTTGAGGATTTTAGCGGTATCGAAGATGTTATATATCTCCTCGTTTTTCAGTATGCCATCGGCGTGGATGCCCGCCCGGGTGACGTTGAAGTTTCTGCCGACGAAGGGGTAGTTTTCCGGAATCCTATCTCCGATGACCTCCTCATAATACCTTGCGATCTCGGTTATGACGGTGGTGTCTATTCCGAAGGTCTCGCCCTTAAGTCCGATGAAGCTGAAGATCAGCCCCTCGATGGGTGGGTTTCCGGTTCTCTCCCCGAAGCCCAGTATCGTTCCATTGGCGCTGCTGCAGCCGTAAAGCCACGCGGCGACGGCGTTTGCGATGACGAGATGGAAATCATTATGCCCATGCCATTCCAACCTTTCAGATGGCACCCCGCATTCGGTTTTAAGCGTATGGATGATCTTAGGCACGCTTCTGGGCAATGCCGCCTCAGCCCACGGCACGCCGTATCCCAGCGTATCACATGCCCGAATCTTTATGGGAACGCCGCTATCATCGGCTATATCCATAAGGGACTGAACGAAGGGCACTACAAATCCATAGAAATCCGCCCTTGTGATGTCCTCAAGATGGCATCTGGGTTTAACGCCCGCTTCGATGGCCGTTCTGACCACGTCTAGATAGTCCGCCATCGCTTCCTTTCTCGTTTTCCTCAGCTTGAGAAATATATGATAATCCGATACCGATGTGAGTATTCCGGTTTCTTTAAGGCCCATATCCTTGACCAGCTGAAAATCCTTCTTGTTCGCCCTGATCCAACCGGTGATTTCGGGGAATCTATATCCGAGTTCCAGACATCTTTCAACGGCCAGCCTCTCCTGCTTTCGATAGAGGAAGAACTCGCTCTGCCGTATCACGCCGTTCGGCCCGCCGAGGCGATGAAGCATCTTGAAGATATCCACCACCTGCTCGACCGTATAGGGGGGTCTGGCCTGCTGTCCATCTCGAAAGGTGGTATCAGTTATGAAGAAGTCGTCAGGGAGGTCCATGGGAACGGTGAGGCCGTCGAAGACGATCTTAGGAGGCTCATCATATGGGAAGATCTCCCTTAACAGCTCAGGTTCTTGGGTATCCACCACCTGAAACCTCCTCCGCCTTGGCCTCAGCAGGTTGGACCTTTTATCCTTCCGCAGCATCCATCGCTCCTCCTTTCCCGTTTTGCGGAAATTCTAACAAAGCGGTTCTGGAAAGTCAAGAAA
>CAZHVH010000308.1:0-4587 GCA_964535855.1 uncultured bacterium | reverse complement strand
GTTTCGACGTTGTTGACCAAGGTTCCCACATGAAGCGGTATGCCGCCTTCGGGTACCACCCTTCCCGTGACCTCGTAAACCACTAAGAGCTCATCGCCGGCGGGGTAGAAATCCTGAAGTTCGAAGATCTCCAGCCTCTCGTATCCGGTCATCGCCTCCTTGAGGGCCGTCTTTGCCTCGACGTATTTGGCCTTAATGCCCACGACCCCGCGCTCGGCACCGGTGTGACGCACGACGGCGTCAAGTCCCTCGATTATCCTCCGGGGCTCGGCCTTCATGAGGTGTTGGTCTCCGTGCAGCAGCGGCTCGCACTCCGATCCGTTGGCTATGACGGTATCGACTTCAGCATCTATCTTGACGTGTGTGGGGAATCCGGCGCCACCGGCTCCGACGACGCCCGCTTCCCTTACCAGATCGACCAGCGACGGCACCCTAACCCCCCTAACCTCTTATGGCGTCAACGGCGGCCTGGACGGCGGATGTGTCGCCGAAAATCGCCATAACGATTATCTGCTGGGGGCAGTTCCCGATAACCTCCTCGACGATCACGTTCGCCGCCTTCTCGGCTTTATCGGCGGCGGCGAATATCTCCGCCAACGGCCCCTGTATCAGCGCCACGGCACCCCATCTCCTGGACTCTATGACCTCCCTCTCCTGCGCCTCCAGATATCTCATCCTCCTGCATAGCCGCCTGATGGTGCCCTCGGTAGGAGCGTTTATCAACTCCACCCTGATTGCCATCTCAGATCAGCCTCCTGCCCTCTTTGGTCACGATCTGTATTCCCTTTTCACGGGCGGCGTCCTTCGCCAACGGAGTGATGATGACCGGATTTGGAACCAGAAGTTGCCTGACCTGTGGGGATAGCGACTCTATAAAGGAGGCCGTCACGACCGGTTTGCCCCGTTGATCTTCCGGTTTGAACTCGACCGTCTCCACAACCGGCTCCCTCTCCTCCACCACTACCTCCTCGGACGGTGAGAACATGCTCCCATCCGGGAGGATTATCTCCACGGCCTCGCCTCCCTGCAACCCCGCTGCGTTCCCCTCATCGGTGTCGAGGTGGAGCTGGAGCAGAACGTTCTCGCCGATCTTGAGCCTGACGTTCTCAAAGGTCAGCCCCCTTTCGCCGGGGACCCTGACGGAGACGAGATCCTGGGGGGTGAGTCCTATTCTCTCGGCATCTTCTACGGGCATATGGATATGCCTGGCAGCTATGATGGCGCCGTGTTCGAGGAAGATCGATCCTTTGGGTCCGACGATAGTGATCGGGGCGGCATCATCCAAATCGCCCGAATCCCTCACGGGCGGATCAAGCCCAAGCCTCACGGCATCCGTTCGGGCGAGCTCCACCTGCGTGTAATCCCTCAGGGGGCCCAGGATCCGAACCCTCTCAATCGCCCCCCTCGGCCCGACTATGGTCACGGTTTCTTTCGCTGCGAAGTTCCCTGGCTGGTAGAGATCGACATGATGTGTCAGCTGTGCCCCTTCCCCGAAGAGAACTTCCAGATGTTCAGGCGTGATGTGAAGGTGACGGGCGGAAATGCCGACTGGAACTTTATGCCTCTGTGCGACCAGGTCACAGGCGCGGACGGTTGAACATGACCTGGTCGCACAAAAGCCGCAGGAGGTACAAAGCTCTTCTAAAACCCTCTCCGTGATGAGTTCGACCAGTTCTGCCTCACGCATCTTTTATCAGTCCGTCATCTCGCCCATGCTTTCAAGCATCCTGCTCACTTCAGCGTGCGGCCTGGGGATGACGTGGACGGAGATAAGCTCGCCGACCCGCCTGGCCGCTTCGGCCCCGGCTTGAGTGGCGGCCTGAACGGCTCCCACATCGCCTCTGACCATGACGGTCACCAGTCCACCGCCCACCTTTTCGCAGCCTACAAGCGTGACGTTGGCGGCCTTGACCATGGCATCAGCCGCCTCGATGCTGGCGACAAGACCCCTCGTCTCGATCAATCCCAGAGCATCTCCCATTGAAATCCTCCAGACGTAGCTTGCCGGTTTTGTGCGATTCAAGTATACATCAAAAGCCGTTGAAAGTCAACAGATCTCCGGAGAGCGACTCCCTCTCCATCTCAGCGTCCATCCTGAGCTCCCTTTCAGCGTCCACCACATCCCTCTTGATCCTGTCTATGCATCCGTTTATCTTGGGATAAAGCGTCGGGTGTTCCCTGAGGGCACGACGCATCTGACGCAGCAGATCTATGGCATTCCTGAACGCCCTGACGATATCGCCCTCCGCAAGAGAGGTGTAGTTCCGGAGATCTTGGAACTTGCACCCTTGGCTCCACGCCAGCATGGCGGCCGAGAAATTATCGTCAAGCTGCGGGGTGAGGTCCGTGATGTTATGCTTCAGCTCGCATTGCCTTATGAACTCCACCTCGCTCTTCGCCCTCGACAATATCCTCTTTATCTCCTTATCCTTCAGCTTTCCGTACCACTCGTCCTTCTTCGACTCAAAGACTATGGCCATAACCAGCACGTTGATCTGATCCTCGCTCAACCTCTCGAAATGTCCGCCGAAGAAGAGCTGTGTGACCTGCATCTCATAGCCGTATATCTGGGACGCGAACCGACCACGCGGCAGGAGGCCTCCCTCATCTATGTATCCCAGATCCCAGAGCACGTCCAGCCTTCTGGCGATCCGCTCCTTCAATCCCCTTTCGGCCTCTCTCTTCTGATTTCGGATCCACGCCCGCTGCGCCTCGAGCTCAGCCACGGCCCTGTAGAGCGAAAGGCAACTTCTTCTGTGTGGGCATTTATTGCACGGCAGCGCCCTTCTCTTCCTTTCGAGCTTGCCTATCTGGATCTTCATCCTGCCGAACTCCCCTCTTCTGATCCTCTTCGGTCCGAACCGACGTCTCGCCTCCCTGAGCGTCTCACGCATGGAATCTATCTCATCCTGCAGCTCGACGTATCTTCTCAGAACCTTCATCGGATCGACATCCTCACGGATACAGACGGGGCGTTTCAGCTCTCTGGCCTTGCGGTTGAGCCTTTGAAGCTCCCCTTCAAGCTGTTCGACCAGCTCCAGGGCCTGGAAATTGCCTAAGCTCAGATCGCACACGCTGTAGATGTTCTCACCATACTTGTCATAGAGGTTTAGGATGCTGGCATAGGAGAGATTGAACTGGCTCTCTATCGGCTCGACGGGCCCCGCGACGATACGCTCCACCTCGTCCGGGTCGGCGAAGTACGGATCGACCTGGGCATAGACATAACCGACGGGATCTATCCCTCTCCTGCCAGCTCGCCCGGCCATCTGGTGGTACTCCCTGGTCTTGAGATACCTGAACTCCACCCCGTCATACTTCTCCAGCCCCTCGAAGGCCACGGTTCTAGCGGGCATGTTTATCCCGACGGCGAAGGTCTCGGTGGTAAACAGCAGCTTGATCAACCCGGATGTAAACAACCTCTCGATGACCTCCTTGAAGGTGGGCAATATGCCTGCGTGATGATACGCCACGCCCTTTGAAAGCATCCTCTTGAACCGTTCGTATCCGGGCTCCTCCGTCAGATTAAACTGTGCGCACAGCCTCTCGTATAGATCGATCATCTCCCGACGTTCATGCTCGTTGAGGAAATCGCGCTTCGAGTACCATCTGGCGTACTCCTCGCATCGGCTTCGGCTGAAACAGAAGAAGAGACAGGGAAGCCTGTCGTTCGATTTCATATACTCCACCAGTCCGTCGTAGGGCTCGATTCCGAACTCCCTCAGCACATCCGCGTCGATATACTGTGCGTTATCCACCCCGTTCTCCCTCATGTATCTCCTCAACAACTTGAACGCCTCCAGATCGCCTATGCCGGCGTTTCGGATGTAGAGTCTGTGTTCCAGCGGTACGGGTCTGCTCTCCTCGTTTATGACCTCTATGGAACGATGTCTGACGGATCGCATCCATCTGGCGAATTGATCGAGATTCGGCATGGTGGCGCTGAGACAGACGAACTTGATGTGCTGAGGGGCGAATATGATGCTCTCCTCCCATACGGTTCCACGCTGGATGTCGTTGATGTAATGTATCTCGTCGAAGATCACATAATCGACGTCATCCAGCCGTGAGATATCCTCAAAGATCGTATTTCGGAATATCTCTGTGGTCATGATCAGGGCCGGCGCATCGGGGTTAAGCACCACATCGCCGGTCATGATCCCGATCATATCGCCGTAATCGGCATAGAAGTCCCTGTATTTCTGATTGCTCAACGCCTTTATGGGGGCGGTGTATATGACCTTGCGCTCCCGCTCCAGGCATTTCTCCACGGCATACTCCGCTATCAGGGTCTTACCCGCTCCCGTAGGCGCGGCGACGATGACGGATCTATCCTCCTCTATCGCCCTAACCGCTTTCTCCTGAAATGGGTCCAGCGTATATCCCTTGTAAAGCATCCTTCCTTCATCACCTTCTCCTCGAAGTATCAGCGGCTATTGTATCAGATGCGTCCCGTGCGGTCAAGAGGGGTATTAAGCTCGCCCATATTATCGTCAGGTGTGAGGGAGATTTGAGAGGCTGGTAACGCTCAGATCTCAGAGCGGGGAAGAAGGAAAGATCAGGAGCGAGGGTAAGGCGTGAAGCGCA
>CAZHVH010000307.1:0-4619 GCA_964535855.1 uncultured bacterium | reverse complement strand
GATCGCCCAGTTGGCAAAAGGGGCCAGGCCGAAAGGGGTTTTCCCTGTGGAGCCGGCCGGGAAGTTGGCCACACTATGGGGATTTATCAAAAGGTAGACTTGACCGGGACATTTGCAATCCGCATCCCGGCAATTCACGTTCTACTTCCATCCGGCGTGCCTCTCAGGGCTCTTCCCTAGGAGGCATTTTCAATCTCCTCCAAGAGGAAGATCATGGAAACAGTGTATACATGTTCTTGGTGAGGATAACGCCGAGCAGGCTCCACATACTGCCCATGAAGAACTGACCCAGGATCAATCCCAGAAAGAAGGGCATCGCCTTCCTATAGGTTCCGAGCCCGCCGAAGCCTATGAGTAACCTCTTGGCGAGCCAGCTCAAGAATATCGAAAACCACATCCAACTTATGGCCCATCCTCCCCCAACGGCATAGCCGACAGGGTAGAAGGGCCACCAGATGAACCTCCTTCGCATGATCATCAGAAAGACCGTAAAACCGAATCCGAACCCCATCTGTCTCAGGACAGGTGCATCGTATCTTATCGGGTAGGTCAGCCAGCTTTGAAGCCTCCAAAATTCCCCGACGCCCCATATGACATAGCGGTATCTGTAATAGAGTACGAGATGGAAGAAGATGGCTGCAAACGTCCCTATCACGCCAGCTATCATCATGGAAAGGGCCAGTCTCCCCTCTCTCATCTTCAACATCGACGCCAACTTGAACCCCTCAAGCTGATGTGGCATCGGATGGCATCTATAGCCGTATGCGATCCAATCGAGCAAGCTTGAGACGGCGAGGTTCTGAGGTCCAAACCTTCTGGTTCCGGCTATGACGACCATGATTCTATCGGGATGCATTCCGTGAAGTTCATGTGTTGGGGGACCGAGTTCGGCTCGCATCCTGGTGATCGTGATGGAAAATAGGAGGAAAATGGCGAGGTAAAGCATCGCATACCAATAATCCATCCCCGCCTGTCCCAGAAAAACCACCAGGAAAGCGAAACTGAAAAGCATCCCGAAGACCGCCACCCTGTACATCGAATCCCCGTTTCCTGTGAAGACCGATTTGATCACCCTCCATACGTGCTTTCTGACCGACCAGATGGCGAGAAATCCTAATCCAAGCCATGCGCCACCTCTTTGTTCACCCAGGAGCCATCCAGCGCTGGACCTCATTCCCAGAGCTGCCGTGAAGACCAGTTGAAATTTCCAGAACAGGTAGAAGAACCAAAGCGATAGCGATAGATCCAGTGGTATCAGATATCCCAGACCAACGGCAAAAGGATAGACATTGACGGGAAGCCATCCTATGGCGTTCCACGGCTTCTCGGTGAAATATCTCCCGACCTCATACTTCAACCTCGGCGAGGGCACGGCAGGGTAGAGGTAATGCACGCCGGCGATCAGCTCTAAGAAGAAGGCGATCCCGAACCCGATCCACATCAATCTGTTCGAAAAGAGCCCCTGGCTGTTGGCCATCATCTCGTGCGGCAGCCGAATTATGGGATAGCTGAGCTTCTCATACTCCGTCCACTGTCTCCGGATGATAATGTTTATGCACAACATCAAAAATAAGGCGACGATGATAAAGGCAGACCAAGCCAAAGAGGGGATGAGCCATGCCTTTATGATTTTATCCTCGAAGAAGGTTCCTCCACCCTCGTAATATCCCCTTAAAACGGTCTTATCGCTCACGGTAAGCCATGAGGGGAGGTACTTGTGAAAGAGCTCTGCCCATTCATTTTCAGGCGTGGCATACCAAAATGGATTGCCCATCATAGGGATGAGCTGGCGTATCATATCGTGCCCGGCCATGCCAGTTGCTATGGAGATCATAACGTATATCGTGACCAGCTCGGCCGAGCTGAGCGACAGATCCCTGAAGAGTCTGGCAACCAGGAGGTTAAGAAGGACAAGGATGAAAAGTGTGGAGAGAGTTGTAGGGAAGATCGAAAAATCGGTTAGCTCCCAGATAACCCTGTTTTCGGAGGCGACGATCCAAAAACAATTGAGCCCTATGAGGAGGACTCCCAGGATTATCGCCCTCGCCGTGAAACCGGAATTTCTGCTCTCCAGTTTGTTCATCTCCATTTCCGGTTCCGTCTCTACCCCCTTTCGTCAGGCTAGCTTAGAACCTACAGCGATCAGTCTTGCGATCCTTTCGGCGGCGTCCGATAGCAGTTTTTTGCCCTGAGCCATCGCTTCATCCAGCGTCATAGGCCGCGGGATGATGCTCATCAGTCCGTCTATCCCATGCTCATATACGACCGATGCGTCGTCGGAGATGCCGCCGGCGACGGCGAGGACTGGTATGCCGAATTTTTTGGCGACCTTGGCGACACCTATGGGCGTTTTGCCATAGATGGTCTGACTATCTATACCGCCTTCGCCCGTTATGACCAGATCTGCGCCCTTAACTTTCCCCTCAAGCCCCGTGGCCTCGATGACGATATCCACTCCGAGTTGGAGCCTAGCGTTGAGAAAGGCCATCAGTCCCGCTCCCAACCCGCCTGCGGCTCCCGCCCCGGGCACGTCCTTGATATCCCTGCCCAGATCCCGTTTGACCACTTCCGCAAAATGCTCCAGGGCCTTATCCAAGATCTCCACCATATCAGGCGTAGCTCCTTTCTGCGGGCTATAGACCCTTGCAGCGCCTCTCGGCCCGGTGAGCGGATTGTCTACATCACAGGCGACCACGATCTCGGATTCGGCTATTCGGGGATCGAGGGTGGAGATGTCGATCCTGTCCAGTTTCAATAGCCCTCCCCCGCCGAACGGGATATCGTTACCCTCTTCATCCAGAAGCTTTACACCTAAAGCCTGAGCCATTCCTCCTCCTCCGTCGTTGGTGGCGCTTCCACCTATTCCGATTATGAACTTACGACATCCCATATCCAAAGCGGCCTTTATAAGCTCACCCGTGCCGTATGTGGTGGTCACCATCGGATTCCTCTTATCAGGGGGAACCAGAGGCAATCCTGAGGCAGATGCCATCTCTATCACGGCGGTCCTACCATCGCCCAGAATGCCGAACTGGGCTTCAACCTTATCGCCTAGAGGTCCCGTGACAATCCTTTTAACTATACGGCCGCCGGTGGCGTCAACCAGCGACTGAACAGTACCTTCGCCGCCATCAGCCATAGGCACCTTTATGATCTCCGCCTCCGGAAAAAACCTCTTCAACCCCTCCTCTATCGCATTCGCCGCCTCGAGAGCTGTGAGACTTCCCTTAAAGGAATCGGGAGCGATGACGATTTTCACCGACGCGCCTCCGAGTCTCATCCGAAGTTGTTCCAAATTATACATCAGCCCCGCCGTACAGGTCAAGAACCGACGCGTTAACTCGCGTAAGATGTTACCGTAAGATATACTGTCACCAAGTGATAACGTTACCAGAGGAGATCAGGAGGATGAAAGGAGAAATGAAGTTGACAAAACTTGATCCTTTTGATAGCATATCCTCCACATCTCAGATATGGAGTTTTAACAAGAGCGTTCGCTGTGTGTCGATATGAGGGATAAAGCTTTCACGCTCGGCGTGCTAAACGGGGTTTTCTTTGGCGCCGTCATGGCCATGATCAATCCGGTACTTCGGCTACTCCTCAGGAGCCGGTGTTTAGAGCGATTCAGCTCTCCTCTTGATCCCGAACGCCATCCGCCTCAGGTAACTTTCAGCCATGGAGTCGAGGGAGAAGAGCCGTTTTATCCCTCCGGCCAGCCCTCCCACATCGCCGTTGAACTTTATCGTCAGCAGGTGCGATCCCTTATCGATCGGATAGAAGGTGTCACATCCCCTCAGATATTTGAACTCCCCTTCGCCCTGAGCCTGATACCACTCGCTCACTATCAAGGGATTGGGCCTGAGAGGCAAAAAGCGATTTAGGACGTTTAAGATGAACTTTCTATCACTCACCGGCTTCGGCAGATCCATCTGGAGCAGTATGCGATAGCCGTAGACCTCATTACCGTTGGAATCATAGCTTTTGTAGAGGCTCCCGGGAAGGATCGTCCCGGCCCTCTCCCCCAGAACGGTTTCCCTCCCGTTTCTCTTGATCTTCAGCTCGATCTCCTTTCTTCCGTATCCGAAATTATCCCTGCTGTAGTCCAAAGCTGCCTGAAGTCCGGCTTTCAGAGGAGCATTGATCAGGAGGGCGATCAGATAGATGTCTCCATATCCCTTAACCTTCAGTTTCTCCTGAAAGTACTGATACCCCGTTTGTCCGTCAATCCTTTTCTTCAAGGAGGCCCAACTCTTGGGATCATATACCGCATGGCGCTCTATCACCCACTTGGGCAACGTATTGCCTTCCCGTTGGAACCGCTCCTCATATACCAACTCAGGCTTGATGAGATCCAGTTTGCCCTCGTAATTGAGAGTGGGGAACTTCAATCCAAGAGAGCTCAGGCAGATCAGGGACAGAAAGATCACCGTTCTCAGAACCACCATATACCCCTCCTTCAGATCGTCCGGTAACGGATTCTGGGGATGGATATCATCTCTTCTCGATCCCCCTGAACAACACGGGCAATAGCAGGTCTATGGCATGTTCGAGCTCGATTATGTCTTGCTCGACCGTCCAGGGGAACTCAAGCCCCTTCAAGGCGAAGACCAACACCACCG
>CAZHVH010000306.1:0-4630 GCA_964535855.1 uncultured bacterium | reverse complement strand
TAAGACGATTTTACGAGGGGCATAATAAAGGAGGGCAGATAATATGAGACACTCACGCTCAACGGTACGAGGGGCTTTCCTTTACCCCTCGACCGAATCCCTCAGGGAGAGGGGATACTATAGCTGGCCCGGGGCGGGATTCGATGCCGAGGGGCGCCAGAGGGAGTATATGAGAGAAATCGATGCGATCTCCCAAAGGCTGGGCATGGAGATCTCGGTTGACGAAAAGCCGCTCCACGAGCCGGAAAGCATCGAACGGTTCATGAACGAGGTCAAGGTACAAAAACCTGACGGGCTGCTTCTCATTCCCTTTCAGAAAGGGGAGTGGAGCTCCGTCGAGCGAATCGTCGGGGAGACGGAGATACCGACCGTCATCCTCGTGCCGATAGGCATCCTGCTCAACCCTCAGATCAATACCCTCTATCGCAGACCCGGCGTTTATCTGATAAATTCGCTCGACAACTTCGAGGCGCTTGAGTACGGGATGAGGATGATCAGGACGGCGAGATGGATGAGTGAAAGCCGTATCGTGAACGTGGCTGGGACGAAGACCGGAGAGTCGAGGGTGGATGATGTCTTTGGAACTCGGGTTCGAACCATCCCGCTTGAAAGATACTCCGAGGAGTTTAAACGCACGGAGATCACCGACGAGGTGCGCCAGATCGCTCACACCTACCTGAGGAACGCCGTAAAGGTGGTGGAGCCATCCGAGTCGGACCTCATAGATGCGGCTAAAACGTATATCGTATGTAAGCGCATCATTGAGGCTGAGGATGCCGATGCCTTCATGATGGATTGCCTGAGGGCGATCGGCCCGGAGAAACCAGTGCCCTGCATGGCATATATGAGCTTGAGGGACGAGGGGATAGCCATGGGCTGTCAATCCGACCTAAACGCCACCCTGACCCAGATGCTGCTCCTTCAGCTCTTCGATAAACCCGGTTTTCAACAGAACGCATCCTGTGAGACGGAGAGGAACCATTACTTCGGCGCCCACTGCACATGTCCGACCAGGCTGAGAGGGCTTGGGGAACCCCCTGAGCCGTATGTGCTGAGGAATCACGCCGAAACCGGCACGGGGGTCTCGCCTCAGGTGATATGGAGGGAAGGACAGGAGGTGACCATGGCACACTATCTGCCGGGCAAGCCCCCTCAGATGATCCTATACACAGGGAGGGTGGTGAGGTGTTACGACACCCCTCCGGCGGGAGGATGTCGAACAAACGTGGAGCTCACCATCAATGAGGTGGAGGACGTATGCGACGTGAGGGGAATGCATCAGACGATAATCTACGGCGACCACGCCAGGCAGCTCCGGTCTTTTTGTCAGCTTTATGGCATCGAGATCATCTCTTAGCCCCAACCTAAATCCATTCGCTCAAATTTCCTTCGAGTGTAGCGGTTATCCATTAGGAGACAGGAGGCAGGAAACAGGAGACAGGAATATAGATTTTCCCCTGCCTCCTGCTTCCTGTTTCCCGTCTCCTTCTAACACTGAGAAATAAACATTTCTGGCTTCTCGGATCTCCGCTACACTTGGCGATAATATGGGTGAATCTGTTAGGAGGTGAACGATGTCTGAATCTATATCGAGGGAAGAGGTCCTTGAAACGTTAAAGAGAGTCAGACATCCCGAAATAGCGAGGACTCTCGTTGAGCTGGGGATGATCAGAGATGTGGAGGTCGATGGTGGGACAGTCACGGTCACGATGGCTCTCCCGTTTCCGACCGTCCCCATTCAGGATTACCTCGCCCAAATGGTGATCGATGCCGTATCGGAATCGAGCGACGAGCTGAAGGTTAAGGTGGAGTTCGTGGAGATGACCCCCGAGGAGAAAGCCAATTTCTTCAAGATGGCCAGGGAGGGATGGATAGGACCTATATGATCTGAAGCGAGGGGAGGTGCTGCCATGAGCTCTCCAAAGGCCAGGAGGGGAGCCGGAATAAGGGAATTCCTCAAATACTACCTTCCCCTGATGCTGGATGAGGGCCCGATGACGAAAGAGGAGATGATCGAGGCGATCAAGGAGAGAAGCTCCGATAACGAGAGATTCCGCCCCGGAAGCTCGCTCCTTATCGACGGGGAGGAGCTGAATCGGGTTCTCCAAACGCTCCTGAGGGACGGACGGATAAGCGCAGTGGAAGGTGACAGGTTCATCCTCACGGAGGAGGGACGAAAAGCCCTTCAGAGGATGAACGAGCTTAAAGGACAGGTCAAGAACTCGAAAGAGGAAGCAACCGCTAAGCTCATCTCGATCCTCACCTCGGATGCCGGCGAAAAGGCGGGTGAGAGATACGTGCTGGATGTCGGGACGGGCGAGGGTTATCTCGCCTTCAAGCTGGCCGAGGCCGGGTTTAAGGTACTGGGGATAGACTCAAGCGAGTTCGATTACTCCAGAGACAGCATCAAGAAGGCGTCCGAGAGGGCCAGGGGCAATCCCAATCTCGAATTTCGGGTGGCCGATGTGAGAGAGCTGGAGATGGAGGAAACCTTCGATTACGTCGTGTCCAGCCAGGCCATACATTGCATGAAGGTGCAGAGGGAATGCATCTGCTCCATCTACAGGCTTCTGAAAAGGGGAGGGCTCCTCGTCGCCTCCGATTTCCTGGTCGGGTTGAAGGCGTTTTTCGCTCACGGATTCCACTCGTTCCTGGCCCTTTCAAGGGAGGAGTGGGAGGAGATCCTCCCCGGGTGCGGATATGTTGGGATCAAGATACATGAGATGAACGATTTCTGCGTCGTAGAGGCGCGGAGACCAACGTGAGCCGAGTAAACGGGGAAGAAAGGTATTTCCAGGATATCTTTAACGCTGAACGTGGCGGAGATATCCAAACTATAGGAACGTTATAACGTTAAACGTTGAACGTGTAACGGATTAAGAGTCCAGGAGGGAGAAGATGGGAGATATTATCAAAACTGCGCCCGGTCATCAGGCGGTGCCGCGCGTGAAGGTGATCTTCGTGCGGCGGGAGGAGGACTACGGCTTCGGTTGGCCTGGGGCGATATATGACGGCGAGGCGGCGCTTAAAACCTACATGCGGCAGATCCGCGAGACGGCGGAGGAGCTGGGGATAGATGCCGAGATAAACCCTCAGCCCATCTACGACGATGAGGCCGCAGATGGTTTTGTCTCACGGCTTTCAGCCGAGCGTCCGGACGGCGCCCTCGTCGTGCTTTTGGATAGACAGCGGCACGCATGGCCCACGGCGAATAAGGTCATCGGGACGGGCGTGCCGACGATAGTCTTCGCCCCGATCGGCACGGCCTTCACCACAAACGTCCGTGAGCCTGCGGGGAAAACGGGAGCTTATGTGGTATCCTCCCTCGATTTCGAGGCCGTGAAATACGGATTGAGGATGATCAAGGCCCATAAACAGATGAGCGAAAGCCGGCTGATCGTCCTAAGGGGCGACCGGGCTTCGGAGAGGGAGGTTGAGCATCTGGGAACCAAGCTGAGGATACTTCCCGTGGAGGAGTTCGGGCTCGAATACGATAAGGTCGGCGAAACGGAGGAGGTGAGGGCTATAGCTCAGGAGTATATGAGACGGGCTCAAAAGGTGGTTGAGCCCTCAAGGGACGATCTGATCAACGCCGCCAAGACCTACGTCGCCGCCAGACGGATACTCGAGAGAGAGGGTGGGGACGCCATCACCATGGACTGTCTCGGACCGGCAAGCAGGGGGCGAATACCGGTGCCGTGCATCGCATGGTCGAAGCTCAACGACGAGGGGATCCCCGCCGGGTGTGAGGCCGATCTGAACGCCACGCTGACCCTGATGCTCGTGCGATACCTCTTCGACAAGCCCGGATTTCAGCAGGACCCCGTGCCTGAGACCGTGCGGAACCTTCTGATAGGGGCACACTGTAGCTGTCCGACAAGGCTGAACGGATTTGGAAAGGGATCGGAACCGTTCAACCTGCGATGTCATCACTCCCGAACCGGCGTCGCGCCGCAGGTGATCTGGCATGAGGGACAGGAGATAACGATAGCGGGTTTTGCGGGACCGGAGAGAATGCTCATATACTCCGGCAAGGTCGTGGGCAACGTGTCCGTGCCGCCGGCGGGAGGATGTGTCACGTCGGTGATGGTGGAGGTGGATGGAGTTTCCGAGGCCGTTGACGTGAAGGGTTTCCATCAGGTGTTCTTCTACGGAGATCACGAACGTCAGCTCCGGGCGTACTGTCAGATGTTCGGAATTCAGGTTTGATAGACGCCGTCATCGAGCTTAAGTGAAGTGATTTACATGCGCGCCGGGATTTGGAGTTCGAGCAAAGCTGGATGGGAGAGATGAACTTGAAAGAGAGAGGTAGATTTGGTAGAATAGGGCTGGGATCGGAGGGGGAGTGTTTGGTCAAATCTCCTTAACTACAGTTCACTCTCTGTGTCACTCATTTGCTACTCATCTGCTTGAAAGTGGAGTTGATC
This sequence comes from uncultured bacterium, assembly GCA_964535855.1. GTDB lineage: Bacteria > Poribacteria > WGA-4E > B28-G17 > B28-G17 > JAGGXZ01. The sequence goes on along the minus strand of CAZHVH010000306.1, from coordinate 203 downwards.
TAAGATACATCCAAGAACTATTGGGACATAAGCATTCAAAAACGACGGAAATCTATACTCATGTCAGTAATAAAGATTTGAGTAAGATCAGAAGTCCCCTTGACGTGTTGAGAGGTGATAGGCATTTAGAATAAGTATATACGCAATGCGGATATAACCACAATTTGGGATGATATACGTACTGCGTATACACCACGTTATAC
>CAZHVH010000305.1:0-4654 GCA_964535855.1 uncultured bacterium | reverse complement strand
ATATCTTCGATTTTGGACCCGTCAGGCATCCTGAAAAGGCTCACCGATAACGTCAAGTCCTTCTTCGGTGCGGATGGATTGGAGCTTCTTGTCGTTGCAGGCGCGGAAGATGAGATGAACTTCTGGAACGATAAGAGGATCCCTCATCTCAAAGTGATCTCCGAGGATGATATCGGGGCGATCCCGGAGATCGAGCGGATTATACGAGGTCAAGAGGTGATGATCGTGAGGGTCGAGAGCGCGGATGATCTATCCGAAGGGATGAGGGAGCTTATCGGCGGGATGTCGACCGTTACGGTTTTGGGTCTTCCCGTGATACGGGACGGGTCCGGAGTCGGCGCGGGGATCGCCTGTTTTAAGGGCGATAGGGGAATCGATCAAGACGATCTGCTTCTTTTGCGAACCACCGTTAATCTGGCGGGCAACCTCGTTCTCAACGCCCTCACACATCAGAGGGTGAAGGAGATAGGGGAGAGATATAGAACCCTGGTGGAGCATATCGGCGCGGGGATGGTCATAATTCAGGACAACGTGATCAAATTTGCCAACGACGCCATGGTGGAGCTATCGGGTTATACTAAGGGGGAGTTATGTTCCAAACCCTTCTACGAGTTCATCTCACATCGGGATAGGAAAAGAATGCTGGAGAGCTACAGCAGGAGACTTAGAGGGGAGGATATGCCGGAGACATACGGTTTCTGGGGGATAAGGAAGGACGGCAGGGAGATCTACGTCGAAGGGATATACTCCATCGTACCTTACGGCGGTAGAAATGCGGTTGTAGCCGTCATTCGGGATGCGACCAGAGATCTGGAGCTCAGACAGGAGCTTGAGAGGGCCTCCAAGCTGGAGGGACTTGCCGTGCTCTCAGGCGGCATCGCCCATAATTTCAACAACCTGCTGACGGGTATAATGGGCAATGCGACGCTTATAAAGCTCAACGTCGAGCCCCACGATCCGATTCACCGTCGTGCCACCATCATCGAAACCCTTTCCGAGAGGGGAGCGAGGCTGGTCAACCGGCTGCTCATGTTCGCCCAGAGGATAGGGGAGGAGAAAAGGGTGACCGATCTCAACCGGTTCGTGGAGGAGAAAGTCGCCTCTCTAAGGGAGGATTTCATACCGGAGAACGTCCAGTTGAACTTCATCCCTTCGGTCGATCCGCTCACGGTCAAAGTGGCACCTGGGGCGTTCGGCACGGCCATTCAGTGTCTGATCGAAAACTCGGTCGAGGCGATGCCGAATGGCGGTAAGATCGATGTCTCGCTTAAAAGACAGGGGGATTATGCCGTCATATCGGTCAGCGATACAGGCGGTGGGATACCGCATGACATGCTCGACAGGCTTTTCGATCCATTCTACAGCACCAAGGACCCGAGCGAGGGAGCAGGCCTGGGATTGGCGATGGTCTATGGGATCGCCAATGAACACGGCGGCTACGTGCGGGTGGAAAACGGACCCAAATCAGGTTCGACCTTCAGCATATATCTGCCTATAATCGAGGGGGTCGAACCGGTCAGACGTGGAGAGAAGGATGTGATACTCATCGTGGAGGAGGCCCCGCTCGTCAGGGAGATGCTGAGGCATATGTTGAACGAATACGGATACTCCACCATTGAGGTCGGAAATTTCCGAGATGCCGTGAGAACAATCGATGAACTCGGCGATAGGATGAAACTCATCATATTGGATCTGACGATCTCCGGAATGGAACGCAGTATGGTGACGTTCGAGCTCTTCAGGAACAGAAGCCCGAAGGCGAAGATCATAGGCACCTCCTCTGAACCGAGCGATGAGAGGATTATGGAGTACGGCGCGGCCGGATTTCTGCTTAAGCCGTTCGGACTCAATCAGCTCATGGCGATAGTGGAGAACGCCTTGAAATTAGGGGGAACCGGTGAACCTCAGGGATGAAGCGGTCTCGATCCTCGCCCCCGGCGGGATAATCTCCGAGAGGCTTCCCGAATATGAGGACCGACCTCAGCAGATCGAAATGGCCGAGGCGGTCGCTGAGGCGTTCGATAAGGGCGAGCATCTGGTCGTGGAAGCGGGCACGGGTGTAGGCAAGAGCTTCGCCTATCTTATCCCTGCCATACTCTTTGCCACCCAGGCGGAGGAACCCGTGGTCATCTCCACCAACACGATAAGCCTTCAGGAACAGCTCCTCGACAAGGATATACCCTTCCTTAGAGAGGTTCTGCCCATCAATTTCACAGCGGTGCTCGTTAAAGGTAGAGGAAATTACGTATGTCTGAGACGGCTGAATATGGTCGCCACCAGTGAGAAAGGGCTTTTTGAGACGCGCGATGAGGTGGAGGAATTTGACAGAATTCTGGAGTGGTCTAAGATCACATCCGACGGCAGCCTCGCCGATCTGGTGCCTAACCCTCCCGATCCCCTCTGGTCGATGGTCTGCTCTGAAAGCGACAACTGTCTGTCGTCCAAGTGTGAGTTTTTCGAACGGTGTTTCTATTACAGGGCTAGAGGGAAGGTCTTTGGGGCCGATATCATTGTGGTCAACCATCATCTTCTCCTCAGCGACTATGTGCTTCGCAGGATGAACGTCGGCGCTGCCGTCCTGCCGGATTATCGTCATCTGATAATCGACGAGGCACATAATCTGGAGTCAGTCGCCACAACCCATATCGGCAGGGAGGTAACCAATTGGAGGGTGAAGCGACTGCTGGACGGCCTTTATCGTCCGCCCAGGCGGGGCGGTAAGCCGGGAGGCGTGTTGGTGAGAATGGGAGCGGCCGAGCATATCCCTCTCGTGGAGGAGGCCAGACGAAATGCCGAGATTTTCTTCGATCTGCTCTCAAGGTGGCTCGGTGAAAGCGATACCATGGCCATAGAGGGAGAAGGGTTCCTGCCGAACCTGCTGGAGGAGCCGATCCTGAAGCTCGAAGAGATTCTCAGGGATTTGAGAAGGAAAGCTGAGGATGAAAGCGAGGAGATGGAGATCACGGCCTTCATACGGAGATGCAAAAACCTGAGGGATGACCTGGATGATATCCTCTCGCTCGGAACCGAGGGATGCGTCTACTGGGCGGAGAGGACGGGGAGAAGATACGCCAACCTCTCCCTGAACGCCGCGCCGATAAACGTGGCCGATGAATTGAAGGGAAATTTCTTTTCGAATCTACGGACGGTCGTGGCCACCAGCGCGACCCTCGCCGTCAACGGCAGCTTCGAGTTCTTCAAAGGGAGGGTCGGACTGGGGGGTGCGAGGGAACTGCTAGTTGGATCTCCGTTTGACTATCAAAAACAGGTTACCCTCTATCTCCATCCCAATATGCCCGATCCCAGGGATGAGCTCTTCCTCGATGCCGCTACTGCATGGATAGTCGAGTATCTACAGATCACACACGGCAAAGCCTTCGTGCTCTTCACCAGCTACAGCATGATGGATGCCGTCTTCGAAAGGCTTGCGCCTTCTTTAGGGGAAATGGGGATAATCGCCTTTAAGCAGGGCGATGGTCTGCCGCGATCGGAGATGTTAAAGCTGTTCAGGGAGGATACCGATTCCGTTATCTTCGGAACGGCTAGCTTCTGGGAGGGAGTTGACGTGCAAGGGGAGGCGCTGAGCAACGTGATCATCGTCAAGCTCCCCTTCTCGGTGCCGGATCACCCTATTATTCAGGCGAGGCTCAGACAGATCGAACGGCAGGGCGGAAACCCGTTCTACGAGTACTCCCTTCCCGAAGCGGTGCTGAGGTTGAAACAGGGATTCGGCAGGTTGATCAGAACTAAAACGGATAGAGGGATCGTGGCGATCCTGGACCCTAGGGTACTGACCAAAAGCTACGGCAAGATCTTTCTCAACTCCCTCCCAAAATGTAGGGTGATAATAAGATGATGCTTAGAACTGTCGTCATAGTGATAGCGACGATCTTCATAGGCCTCTCGAAAGCCGGATTCGGAGGAGGCACGGGGATTGTGGCCACCCCGCTTCTGGCGATGGTCATGACCGCCAGAGAGGCGATCGGACTGATGCTGCCCCTTTTGCTTATGACCGACATCCTATCGATGCTCTACTACTGGAGGAAGTGGGATACGCCGAACGTGATCGCCTTGATCCCGGGGGCGATCGCGGGGATAATGCTCGGCGGCACCGTGTTGAAGGATATGCCGGAGGTATGGCTTAAAAGGACGATCGGGGTCATCGCTTTGCTCTTCGTCCTCGTTCAAACCTGGCGTAATTTCAGATCCAGGGGGAAGGATGATAAGGAAAGGCCAAGGGAGATCAGCCGTAGATACCTGAAGGGATTTGCCGCCGGGGTGGGAGCGGGCATAACCTCTACCCTCGCCCATATCGGCGGGGTGGTGGTCTCTATGTACCTGCTGCCCCAGGGATTGTCGAACAGGGCATATGTGGGGACGACCACGGCTGTCTTCTTCATCATAAACGCCACAAAGGTTCCGGTGTACCTCAAGTTGGGTATACTTAACGGGGGGATCCTTCGCGACGACCTGCTCTTTCTACCTCTCCTGGGGATGGGGGTTCTATCGGGTATATTCCTCAACAGGAGGATCTCGAAGAGAACGTTCTCATACGTCATATTGGCTCTCGTCCTCATCTCGGGGACAAAGCTGCTGATTAGGGGATAACCAGGAAGGGTCATTTGTTGTCATTTATCGTCATTTGTCGTCATTT
>CAZHVH010000304.1:0-4655 GCA_964535855.1 uncultured bacterium | reverse complement strand
AGATGATCATCCGATTTTAGGAATCTCAGTATCACCTGAAGATGTCTTCTCGATCCCCTTGGTATCGGTATAACCCTGTCTTTTCTTCCCTTGCCCGATCTTATCGTTATGATGCCCTCCTTCATGTTAACGTCCTTCGCCCTTAGAGAGGCCACCTCAGAGAGCCTCAATCCGCCTCTGGCCATCAGCGTGATCATGGCCGGATATCTAGGGTCTATCATCTCCTCTGCCGCCCTCTCAAGCCTCCTCACCTCGTCCTCGCCAAGAAAATTTGGCAGTTTTTCCTCCCTACCCCATATCCATTCTATCGTGAGTATATCTCCCCTTCTGCGCCACCTTGCCCATGCCCTTATTGAAGCAAATTTCCTCTGAAGGGATGAGAGCTTTAAGCCGTCTTTGGATAACGTTTGAAGCCACTTCTCCAAATCCTCAGCCTTGGCTGAGGGATATTCTGAGAGGAAACCGTGGAGATCGTGTGTGTATTCATAGATCGTCCTGGGGGAAAGGCCCCTCGATCGGAGATGCTCCCTGAAGGCTTGAACCTCTTCGTTGATGTCACCTAATATTTTCCCCATTCTAATCCCCGGAAATCCAGAATCGGCCTTGAACTTCGGCGGATATTATAATGAAAATAAGACAATAAGTCAATATAATCTCTAGACATATACGACATTCTGTTGTATTATTACCAACAGATAACGGACAGGATGACCGACGATATCCCACAGAGGTGACCGACAATGACCGACAATTGGTATACGGTAAGTGAAGCTGCAAGCATATTGAATGTTTCGACGGAGACGATTAGAAGGTATATAAGATCTGGGAAACTGGAGGGGCGAAAGGACGGAAAACAGTGGATGGTAAAACTTGAAGATGCCGGTCAATCGAGGCCACAGATGACGGATGATGTGGCCACATCTGTGGCCACAGATGTGGTCAGACTGGAATACGAGAACGAGAGGCTGGAAGAACGCAATCGTATGCTTCAGGATCAGATCAACATGCTCAAGGAGCGAATAAAGGAATTGGAGGCCGATAAGGGATTTTTACTTGATCAACTTAAGGAAAAGGACAAAATCATAAACGAGCTCATGCCAAGGGCACTGCCAAAACCCAAGATAGGGATAGGCGGAAGGCTTAAACGACTGTTCAGTAGAAAGTCCGAAGCAAGATAACCAGATGACGGGCGTTACCTACGGAGTAGATAAGATGAAGGATGATCGCGTTACAATTAAAATCCCAAGAGTTCTATACGAGAGGCTTAAGAAGGCGATAGAGGGATCGAGCTATCGGAGCGTCAACGAGTTTATAGTCTACGTCCTGCGCGATCTGATTGCCGTGAGCGAGATGAAATCCGACCTGTCGATCGAGGCTATGACGAAAGAGGAGATCGAGAGAATCAAAGAGAGACTCAGATCCTTGGGATACCTCTAACATCTCAGGCAGCTGAACCACAGATGACCGATAGTGTGGCCACAGATGTGGTTTTATATCCCCTTGATTATCCTCTCGACTCTCTGAGGCGTAAGTTTGCCGTAATAGTTCTGATTTATCATCATGACGGGTGCTAGGAAACAGGTCCCCAGACACCGCACTGTCTCGAGCGTGAATTTGAGATCATCCGTCGTCTCCCCTTCCTTAATCCCGAGTATCTCCTCCAGCTTTCGCAAAATCCTCGGTGCGCCTTTCACGTGGCAGGCAGTGCCTAAGCAAACCTTTATCGTGTTTCTACCCCTCGGTTCCAGATAGAACTGGGAGTAAAAGGTGAGCACGCCGTAGATCCGACTCATCGGTATGTTCAGCCTATCGCTCACCTGATATAAAGCTTCCTGTGGAAGATAGCCGAAGATATCCTGAATATCCTGGAGGATAGGGATAAGCGCCCCCTCTTCACCTTCATATCTTTGAAATACCTCGTTCAGCCTCGACAGATCCATCGTTGCACCTCTCCGATTGTTAATTTAAACGATAAACTCGCGGCCACTATAGAGGTTAAACCTTCCCCCTCTCAGAAAACCTATAACACCTAGGCCATATCGGTCCGCAAGTTCAACGGCTCCCAGAAGAGGAGCGGAACGTGAGATCACCAATGGTATCCCGGCTCTAAGGCATTTGAGTACTATATCCATACTGATCCGGCCGGTGATGTAAAGCGCCATCTCCCATGGCCGATTTCCCCTAAGCAATACCTCTCCTATTACTTTATCTACAGCGTTGTGACGTCCGATATCCCCCGCTTTGGCAATTAGGTTTAAATCCCCATCGAAAAGGAAGGCGTAGTGATAGGCCCCTGTCTGCTTGAATTCCCCGACCTCATTCACGATCAAACGGGGTATCTTGAGTATCTCCTCAGCCGATAGTTTGAAACTCGTTGTAGGTGGTTTCAAGCTATCTTCATCAATTAACCCTATCAATCCGCATTCGCTCCATATGATGTTGTAGTTTCTATGTAGCAGCTGGCTTGGCTCCTCACTCAGCTTCACGTTCACATGAACGATCCCGCTTTTGACGTATTCGAAATAATCCATGACGTCCTCTCGCGATTGAATAAAACCCTCGGTCAGGAGATGTCCGTAGACAAAGGGTCGGATCTGCCTAGGGGTGATGGAGACGTCGAAGCTTATCCGTCCGAGCTCGACGTGGAGTAACCTTTCCTCGGCCAGCAGATCCTCCATCGGCTGGAACCTACCTTTCTGCCATCTTAGAATCTTGAACCTTTCCATCCGATCCATCCACATTTCCATCGGGTATTTTTATCATATCACGTTTCGACGTCTAAGGCAACTGTTCCGCTCAACCAGCCATCGTATCTTACCCATACCCGATCCCTCTTGAAGGGTCTGCGATATTATCGGTACTCACGTAAGACAGTCCGCAAAGCGCTGGAAGGAGGAGAATCACCACGATACACCATGAAAGAAGGGCGACCATCACCTGTGCTTGGGCCATACAATAGGCAAAAGACCTCTCCTGCGCCTGTCGGGATCCTCGAAAACTACCTCCTCAGGGTCGAACCTCTCAGGATCGAACTCACCTCCAACCCACTCCAACATCTCATCATGTAGCTCATGATCAGGATCAGCTATTGCCTCCAAAAACTCCTCATATCCCCAAACGCCTCCGCAATCCTCAGGTGGACACGCCCTCCTACCCCCAACGCATACAGGATAATCGACCCCCTCCTCACGAGGAAGTATCTTCTCAAGAACTATCTCATGCACCCAGTTGTCGCCGAAATCGTATACATACACAGCCCTCCTGTTCTCCATGGAGAAGTAATCTGATATCCTCTCCTCCCATCCCGGCAGGGTCTCCTTCTCGAAGCTGACCCCAAGCTCTCCTGGGGGAATGCCTATGTTCACCTTCAAACCTTTTGAGGGGTCGAATATTTCGAACTCGTGGAGGTGGTAATCCTCCCATCCCATTGAGTCTTGGATTGCTACGTGCAGATCCCAGAAGGTGTAGTTTTCCGGAACCTGTATCCTCCTCCAGATCGGAGGTCTTATCCCTTTCAGGGTTATCTTAAATTGGTAGACTTTTTTGAATCTTCCCCTCATCCCTCTCCTCTCAAATTAGATTTCTTGGGCAAGTTTCCCATCATATTGTTAACTTTTCCCCCGGGGAAGTCAACCGATCCGTCCCAAAAATCATCCCCATATCCAGCCAGACTCATCCGCTATATAGATTCGAGGATGGATCCCCTTGATGATCTTTATGATCTCAAACCTCTCAGAGGATGGCATCAACCTGGGATCGCTCATCAGGGCAACATGGAAGGAAACCCCAGCTTCAAGAAGGTTCCTCACACCTTGAAAGGGGAGATATACGAACTTACCCCTAGCACCCGTCCTCACCCCCAGCCTTGATGGATAGACGAACAAGGATTAAAAGGCTTGAACCCTTCCTCCATATATCCAGGATATCCCCTTTCCAAGGGAATTGCGTTACTTGCGTTATTGCGTTCATCGGGTTACTTGCGTTCCAGGTTTAACCCAACAAACGCAATAACGCTCAACGCAATTATGTCTACCGATAGTTCCAAAACCATAAACAGTAATCTTCCACAAGCTGTTTATTTCTACCTTCCTGCTTCACTTCAATCTCAGCTAAGGGGATCTCTATCTTGCGTCTTCCACGTCTCCCTTTACAAAAAAGCCCGTAAAACCCAAGATCAACACACTCCTCCGGTTCCAAAAGACCGGTAACTTTTATATCATAGTAGGTGTCTTTCAAAGGAGCTGTCTCCACAGAATACTCCGCATCGAAGGGGAATGACAGGTTTTCGATCAGGTGAAGGTAATAGATCTCCAAAGTTTCCTCCGTCACGTCCGGAAGCTCCTCCCCCTCCTCAATCCCGAATATCTCAGCTATTCGCCTTTCACTCTCTTCCACCGAGGACATCTCCTCACCCGTAACCTCCAAGTCTTCTAATTATTATATCTCTAACTCGCCTGAATATTCAACATAGAATCCACAAAAGGAGGGCTTTTCAATGATTTGATAAGGATACAATCCACCCTTCCGCCCCAAAGGCCGAAGAAGAATCAAATCTTGTCATCTTCTCATCCCTATCCTTCTTCCTGAATCACCTCCCTCCCATCTCAAAAGATGGAACCGTCTGGGCCGTGGGCTCCGGAGGGGTGATATTAGTC
>CAZHVH010000303.1:0-4658 GCA_964535855.1 uncultured bacterium | reverse complement strand
CTTATCTCACAGGGGATGCCAGTGAATCTATCTCCTCTGAAACATTCGTCGGTTTCCAGCGAATTAAGAAACCAGGGGGAGAAAAGATGGGAGAGATAAGGTTCGAAATACAGGAAGGGCCTTTTAAACCGGAATGGGAATCGCTGAGACAATTTGAACCTCCCCAGTGGTTCAAAGATGCCAAGCTCGGCTTTTGGGCACATTGGGGACCCCAATCGGTTTCCATGTATGGCGATTGGTATGCGCGAAACATGTATATAGAAGGCAGCGACCAGTACCTCTACCACTGGCGCATCTACGGTCATCCTTCCAAGTTCGGATACAAAGATATCGTCAAGCTCTGGAAAGCTGAAAAGTTCGATCCGGAGGGATTGATAGATCTTTACATAAAAGCGGGAGCCCGTTATTTCGTCGCCCAAGCGGTTCATCACGATAATTTCGACAACTGGAACTCCACCCATCACAGATGGAACGCCGTTAAGGTCGGTCCGAAAAAGGATATTGTCGGGATGTGGTATGAGGCGGCCAGAAAGCGGGGATTGCCCTTCGGGGTGAGCGAACACCTAGGTGCCACCTTTAGCTGGTTCGCCGTCAATAAGGGGTGTGATAAAGAGGGACCACACGCGGGTGTTCCTTATGACGGGAACGATCCCGAATACGAGGACCTCTACCTGCCGAACAGGGGGGAGGACCTCAAGAAGAGATGGTATACGGATAACCCTTGGTGGCATAGGAGATGGTTCGAGCGGATAAAGGATCTCATCGATCAGTACCATCCCGATCTGCTCTACACCGACGGGACGGTTCCTTTCGGCCCGAAATACCCCGAGCCCGGTCTCCACATAATCGCCCATCTCTATAACACCAGTTTCAAACTTCACGGAAGAAATCAAGCGGTATACACTCAGAAGGATCGGAATCCCGATATCTACCCCGTCGGTGTGCTGGATATCGAGCGGGGAATTCAGAACGATATATTCCACGCCCCATGGCAGACGGACACCTGTCTGGGAGGCTGGTTCTACAACGTCCGACAACGTTACAAGAAGCCGGGACACGTCATCCACATGCTCATAGATATCGTCAGCAAGAACGGCAACCTGCTCCTGAACGTCCCTCAAAAACCCGATGGCACGATCGATGAGGAGTGCATGTATGTGGTGAAGGAGATGGCCAAGTGGATCAAGATAAACGGAGAGGGAATCTATGGAACGAGGCCGTGGAGAAGCTTCGGAGAGGGTCCGACCGGTTATGAGAAGGAAAGTGAGCCGGAATGGGCGGAGGAGGATTTCAGGTTCACCGCCAAGGATGGCTTCCTTTACGTCTTCCAGATGAGATGGCCTGAATCGGGAATAGCACGCGTAAAGAGCCTCGGCAGGGATAAATCGCCTGAGGTGGCCTCCGTCAAGCTGCTGGGATACGAAGGGGAAATCTCGTTCGAGCAACATGAGGGAGCGCTGGAGATCAGACTTCCCCAAACTAAGGTCTGTGATTACGCCCATTGCTTTAAAATCCAGTTTCGATCATAGCCGAACACAGGACCACACTCATCGTCTATTTGATCGGAGGCCATCGAATGGCATCGATTCTGCTTCTGACGCTGCTATGCGTTTCCCCTTACAGTCCGGATTATGGGGAGCAGAGGGAGAAATACCTGGGGTTCCAGGCCCACGGTGGGGGGATACACTCCCAGCTTGCAAGATTGGCTCTGGGATTGAAGCCGGAAAGCGAGCCGATAGAAAGGGCCGTCGAGAAGGTGAATAAGAGGGAGGATTGCGCCGATTTCCGGATCCATCCTCTCCTGAGGATCATGTATCAGTTCGGCGGAAGCCCCCTCCTCGATCCCGAGTTGAAAAGGAGGATCAAAAGGTGCATATTGGGTTTCAAATACTGGCCGGACGAGCCGGGGATCGACGGTATGTGCACCTGGACCGAGAACCATTACATCCTCTTCGCATCCGCCGGATATCTGGCGGGACAGCTCTACCCGGATGAGATCTTCACCAACTCGGGCAGGAAAGGCGAGGAGATGATGAAGCTCTTCGGCCCGAGGGTAATCAGGTGGCTCGATCTCCGTTTCAAAGCGGGCTTCAGCGAATGGCTTTCCAACGTCTACTACGCCCTGGACATCCTCGCCCTCACAAGCCTGATCGATTTCTGCCGAGATGAAAAGATCGCCAGGAAGGCAGAGATGGTTCTCGACCTGCTCCTTTTGGATATAGCGCTCAATCAGTTTGAAGGGACCTTCGGAGCTACGCACGGCAGAAGTTACAAGAGCCAAAAGACGAACGGGGAGAGGGAGCTGACCGCCTCAACCTGTAATCTGTTTTTCGGGCTTAACCGATCCCGCCCCGACGATTCGGCGGCCACGTCGCTGGCACTCAGCAGATACAGGATGCCCAGCGTCATCTATGAGATAGCTAACGATCGGCGGGAGATGGTCAACAGACAGCGTATGAGCATCAGGATCGAGGAGGCGGAGAAGTGGGGGCTGGATACCAAAAGACTGGAAGACGGCATGCTATTCCTGACATACGGCGCATACGCTCATCCTAGGACGATACAGCTTATGGGAGATATGATGGAAGAGTATCGGTGGTGGCAAAACGATTTCTTCAAGCCGCTGGGGAGGATGAAAATCTTCCTGAAAACCCTCCACATGCTCAAACTTCTACCCCTGTTTTCCACGCTGCTGGAGTGGGATTTGACCCGCAATCTCAGGAGCGAGGTGAACATCTACACATATCGGACGGCGGATTACATGCTCAGCTCCGCTCAGGATTACAGGCGGGGCTACGGGGGGGATCAGCACCATATCTGGCAGGCCACGCTTGGACGGAGGGCGATCTGTTTCACCACCCATCCGGGAAATCTCTCCGATGATTACAGCCCCGGGTATTGGGTCGGGTCTGGCACGTTGCCCAGGGTCGGGCAATACAAAAACGTAGCCATCATCATTTACAAGATCAACACCTCTCCTGCCTTGATGTTTCCGAACCGGCTGAGCTTCACCCATGCCTGGCTTCCAAAGAGGGAGTTCGACGAGGTGATAGAGAAGAAGGGCTGGATCTTCGCCCGGAAGGATAAGGGGTATCTCGCTTTATGGTCGAAGCAGCCCTATAGATGGTGTGAGGAGGGGGAACGCGAGGTGATAGCCGAGGGTAAAGAGAACATCTGGATATGTGAGTTGGGGAGGGAGACAGAATATGGCTCCTTTGAATCCTTTATCGACCGGATCTCTAAAGCTAAAGTGGAGGTCGGCGGGCTGAGTGTTCGATACGAATCGCCATCCCAGGGTACCTTTGTCTTCGGATGGGACGGGCCTTTGAAACGAAACGGCAAGAGAATCGAGCTTGGAGGATATCCGAGGTATGACAATCCATACGGCACCGTCCCCTATCTGGCGAACGAGGTCAGGATGGAATGCAATGGGGAGTGGCTATACCTGAACTATGAGAGGTTAGAGAGAAGAGCGAGCCGGTTGACCATTGGGCAGTGTCGGCCGCAGTAGATGTGGATTTAGAAGTGGTCCAGCTCGCAGATCCTTTTCCTGTAATACATATAGCTCTCAAACGAGACATTATCAGGCACACCGTGGTCGCACATCGGTATATATCCCCCCCGCTTAAGCATCTGGGGGATGATGTGCTGAAGGTGTTCCTCTATAGCGTTCTTCCCCGAGGCAAGAACCCTTTTATCTATTCCTCCCATGATCACGAGGTTTGGATACCTTCTACCTATCTCCACCACGTCACATCCAGCGGCCACCTCGAAAGGCATCATCATGTCCATCCCAAGCTCAAGGTAAAGAGGGATGGCCTCTGGAGCGTATCCGTCGGTGTCCACGCCGAAATAGAGCTTCTTTCTCTGCCTCCTACGGGCTTTGTCCATCACCTCCTGATAATACGGCATCAAAAATTCCTTAAAGGTTCTGGGGGAGATGAGCATGCCGGCGTTATAACATATATCCTCCGCCATCCAGAGCTCATCCAAATCGACTCTCTCCTGGATTTTCTCGAGGGCTGTATTCATGAGCTCCATCCATCTCCTCATCATATCGTGCACGAGGTCCGGCATGTCGTAGAAGGCATAAAGCACCCCTTCGGGTCCTAACATCGCCCTGAGATACATATAACCTCCGATTATCCCCTGCGACACCAGCATCCCCCGTTCCTGGGAAGCACGCTTTGCAGCCTGACACCTCCGATCCAGATCTTCCCATCGCTTCGGATCTGAGGGGTCCAATCTCGGCGCAACATCCTCCTCCCAGTCTTTACGGCATGTGACAGGATGTTTCATATAGACGGGCATAAACCCATGTCTTCTGCCCTTGAAAACCTTCAGCCACCGACCAGCATGATCCTGGATTATCTCGTAGGCCCCTTCCTCCCTTATCACCTTCGTTTCATAAGCCGGAGAGAAGGGAGGTTCACACCACCCCAGGTTTATCCCAACGCCTATGGAATAAGGTGGGTCGAAGTTGAAGAGATTCCTCTCTCGCCAGTCGGATGGTAATCCCTCCTTTAACCATCTTTGAATCGCCTCCTCCCATATGTAAAACTCCCTACGATAGAGATGATCCACCTTCCTGAACTCATATGTCGCTCTTATCCTTTCGACGCTGGTCACATCGCACCTCCTTTAATACCAGAAGGCAT
>CAZHVH010000302.1:0-4667 GCA_964535855.1 uncultured bacterium | reverse complement strand
GTTAGATGATGGCGAAATAAAAGTAGGATATGTTCGAGATGGCGGACGGCAGATGACCGTCTACTGATAGCCAATAACAAACTCAGGAGGTGTTTACATGCGTAAGATGACGGAGGAGGAACTCAGAACCGCATTCGCCGGGGAGAGTCAGGCACATATGAGATATCTGATCTTCGCCCGGAAGGCGGAGGAGGAAGGATTTCCGAACGTGGCGAGGCTTTTCAGGGCGATCGCCTACGCCGAACAGGTTCACGCCACAAACCACTTTAAGACGCTAGGCGATCTGGGCCCCTCAGGCAAAAACCTAGAAGCGGCTATCGGCGGGGAGACCTTCGAGGTCGAGGAGATGTATCCCGCCTATAACGCCGTAGCGCAGTTGCAGGGGGAGAAAGGGGCTCAGAAATCGATCCGGTATGCACTGGAAGCCGAGAAGATCCATGCCGCCATGTACCAGAAGGCCAAGCAGGCGGTGGACTCAGGGAAGGACGCGGAGATCGGTCAGATCTACATCTGCGGTGTGTGTGGATACACCGGTGAGGGCGAGCCACCCGAAAGATGCCCTATCTGCGGCGCACCCAGGGACAAGTTTAAGCTATTTAACTGATACCATGGGCGGGGTTTCCCCGCCCTATAGCGGCTCTCGCGTGGGAGATAAACATGGAACTTTCGATCGTTTTGGCAGGAGCGGCCGGTCAGGGTATTCAAACCGTCTGGACGACTCCCATGATCCCTATGACAGGATGAAAGCATTCGAGAGGGCGACGGAGGAGGAGAAGCTCCCCCTCGGTATCTTTTATGTGAACCCTAAGCCGACTAGGGTATACCACTTATAGGCGATGAGATGCCGGAATTTCAAGCACAAACCACCAAAGGAATCATCAACTTCCCCAAGGATTACAAGGGGAAATGGGTGATTCTCTTCTCCCATCCGGCCGATTACACCCCGGTGTGCACAAGCGAGTTCGTCGCGTTCGCTAAAAGGTACGAGAAGTTCAAGGAGTTGAACGCCGATCTGATAGGGCTCTCGATTGATCAGGTTTTCTCGCACATCAAATTGACCTTCAAGCCAAAAGGAATGGTGATGGAAATATGGTTCGGAGTTCTTCCTAACGATCATCCGTTTACAACGGATATCAATGGGGATATAATTGAGAGGGAGAGTTGGCGGATCTGATCAGATCCGCCGCTCTGATCACGGAGGGATAGGGGGTTAGGAGAATGCATAGGAGGGAGTTTCTCAGGGCGATGGCGGCCGGGGCGGGTGCCCTCGCCGGCCTACATCTGGGAATCAAAGGAATATCCGAAGTCTCAAAGGAGGAAGGGGTGATACCGAAAAGACCCTTCGGCAAGACGGACATAAAGCTTTCAATAATCGGCCTCGGCGGTGTCACCGTCATGAATATGCCTCAAAAGGAGGTAAACGCCTTGGTAGACGGGGCGATAGACAGAGGCGTCAATTACGTGGACGTCGCTCCGACATACGGAAACGCCGAGGAGCTTTTAGGTCCGGCGTTGAAAAAGCACAGGGATAAGATCTTCCTGGCGTGCAAAACCCATAAACGCGGAAAGGAGGAGGCGGCGACAGAGCTGCGGGAGTCGTTGAAAAGACTCCAAACGGACCATTTCGATCTCTATCAGTTTCACGCCATCTCATCCATGGAGGATGTGGAGAAGATCTTCGGCCCGGGTGGTGCTCTGGAGGCTTTTCTGGAAGCTAGAGAACAGGGTTTGATCAGATACATAGGTTTTTCGGCCCATTCGGTCAAAGCCGCTTTAGCGGCTATGGATAGGTTCGACTTCGACTCGATTTTGTTCCCCTTCAACTTCGTCCTCTACTTCAAGGAGAGCTTCGGCCCGCAGGTGGTGGAGAAAGCGAAGGAGAAGGGAGTTGTGAGGCTGGCCATAAAGGCGATGGCTAAAAGCAAATGGCCGGAGGGAGCTGACAGGAGCCAGTTTCCGAAATGTTGGTATCAGCCCACCTCTGACCCCAAACTCGCCTCCATGGCCCTTCGGTTTACCCTATCTCAGCCGATAACGGCGGCCGTTCCTTCCGGAGACCCGAAGCTCTTCAAAATGGCCATGGAGGTAGCCTCGAACTATACCTCAATAACTGATGAGGAGATCGAGGAACTTAAGAGGATAGCTCAAGATCAGGAGCCTATATTTGAGCTGGACATATAAAACCCACCGGAATACCGGCCTGACGATGTTCAGAAGCCGGTATATCCAAATTAAAAGCCGGAGGTAATATTGTGAATAGGAAGGAAACTCTGAAGGAACTGATAAAACGGCTCCATGAAGGCGCTGATCCCGATGAGGTGAAGGGACAGTTTAAGGATCTGATAAAGGACCTCACGCCGGATGTGATAGCCCAGGTGGAGGAGGAGCTCATAAAGGAGGGAATGCCGAAGGAGGAGGTCCAGAGGCTCTGTGACGTCCATCTGGCTGTGTTCAGGGAATCGCTGGAAGGAGGGGAAACCCTGGCGCCCGAGGGTCATCCGATCCATATCCTCATGGAGGAACATAAGATGTTGCTGCGGTTCGCGGGCGATCTGAGGGACGCGGCTGAAAACCTCCAATCGGCCGGCGGGGAGGAGATGGACCGAATAAATCATATCGTGGAGCACCTCAAGGATTCGGAAAGCCATTACCTGCGCGAGGAGAACGTCCTCTTTCCCTGTCTCGAAGGGCATGGCGTCACCCAACCCCCGGCCATTATGTGGATGGAGCATGACAGGATAAGGGAGATAAAGAAGAACATATACAGGATCGTGGACGGGAGAGAGGAGATGGATCTTCAGGATTTCAAAGCCCAACTGAGGGAAAGCTCGCTCGCTCTGGCCGAGATGCTCTCAAACCACTTTTACAAGGAGAACAACATCCTCTTCCCAACTGCTTTGAGGGTCATGGGCGAGGAGGAATGGCCCGATATAAGGCGCCAGTTCGACGAGATAGGGTATTGCTGTTTCACCCCGGAACTCCCCGAGGTGGCAGCTCCGGAAGTGGAGAAACAGGCTCCTCCGCCCGAGGAGAGAGGAACGATAGCGTTTGGGACGGGAAGCCTGTCCGTGGAGGAGCTTGAGGGGATATTGAACTCCCTGCCGGTGGATATAACCTTCGTGGATAAGGATGATACCGTCCGATACTTCAACCAGTCCAAGGATAGGATATTCGTGAGGACGAAGGCCGTGATCGGGCGCAAAGTCCAACAGTGCCATCCTCAGAAGAGCATACACCTCGTCAATCGGATACTGGAGGAATTCAAAACGGGCCGAAGGGATGTGGCCGAATTCTGGATCCAAATGGGAGACAGGCTGATCTACATCAGATATTTCCCCGTCCGCAACGAGAGGGGCGAATATCTCGGATGCATAGAGGTGACACAGGATATCACCGATATCAAGAGAATAGAGGGTGAAAAAAGGCTTCTTTGACTTTCCCCCTACGTCTGTAGCATCTCGGAAAAACCTGAAATGCGGTGGAAGGTCATGAAATTGGCATCATGCTGATTATGGGCGCCGCCAAGACCGTCATCATAGGCCGTGCGGGCCACGGCGATGATATCCTCGCCTTCGAATTGCCAATCGAGGTATTGAAAGGCGTGATAGCGGGTATCAGGGTGATGTAGGATGATCTTGTGAACCGCCCAATCGCGCAGGTCAGAGGAGCTGATAAGGACGACCGTGTTACGCACACGCTCGATGTTCTCATCCTTATACTTTTCCAGTGTGATGTTGGTCAGCGACCAGTACAGACCCGTTCGATCGTCATAGCGGATCGTGAACTTCTTACATCCGCCGGGGAGATCTATGAATCCGTCGGCAGGGTCGAACGTGATCTTTCTGCCGTCGGGGCTGACGTGAATCACCCCCGCCTTCTCCGGCAGTCGGCGATAATCGGCCCGGAGGATGTTGACTACCTCCCCCTCGGGCGTCACCACCACATTGCCCTCAAGCCATCCGCCGAACCCGCCGTCAAGCCATGAGGGATCCGATCCCAGACGATTGCTGCATATCCAGCTATCGGCATCCAGCAGATCGGAGTCAACCGGGGCTGACATCACAAAGGCTCGGAAATGACGTCCCCAGCCATCCGGCCCCATGGCGTCCTCCATCGCCCGCCAGAGACGCTCCTCATGAATGACGGTCGGAACAGGGGCGGTGTGGTATCGGGCGTCGTCGAAGAGCAGGCCGGATTTCCTGTCTTTAGGCTCCGTCCATGTCAGCCCTCCATCCTCCGAGCGGCGAATGATCACGCTGCCGTGGTGCTTCGATGTACCCATCAGATAGAGTAATCCCCGATGGATGAAGAGGGATGACCAGAACTGCCCTTTGATCTCGGCACATCTCCGCCACGTTCGGCCTCCGTCTTCAGAGCGGAAGATGAGGGTGGTGTCCGACGTGGAGCCGGGGCCGAAGATATCATGTGAGGCGACGTAAGTGCCGTCAGGCAGAACGGCGATCGAGGGCGAACCGATGTAACATCTCGTCGACGCCGGGATATGATCTATAACCACACCCGGCACATCATCCCATCTCTTCATCATCTCCTTCCTCCCGTTTTGATGCGAATATCTTATCATCTGGGAGGTATGGATGAAAAGGCCATGATATCATTGACCTTATCCCCGAAACGATGTAAAATTGTAAAACGGGTGCCGAAAGGCT
>CAZHVH010000301.1:1688-4675 GCA_964535855.1 uncultured bacterium | reverse complement strand
GCGCTGATGAAGGGTAAAGCAGATGAGAGGGAGAGACTGGTGCGGAGGCTCAAGGAATTGGAGGAGGAGCGGGATGACCTTCAAAGGCGAATTCCTCCTCATTCCGTTCCAGTCAGTATGATGATGGAGTTGGAGGAGATCGAGGACGAGATAGAAAGGGTGAGGAAAAGGTTAGAGGAATTAGATGAATTACGAAAGGGTCACGTCTTGTCTTAAAGCCATAGCGCACCCTGTAAGATTCAGAATCCTTGAGATTCTGCTTGAAGGATCAATTTGTGTCGGGGATTTGAGCGAGGAGTTAGGCAGCAAACAGCCCAATGTCTCCCAACATCTGGGTGTGTTAAGGGATAGGGGGCTTGTAGAACCTGTCAGAAGCGAAAATAAAGTTTGCTACCACGTGAGGGACCCTAGGATCGCCCAGTTGATCCGCCTCGCCGCCGAGATATTTGGCCGGGAAAGGAGGGAATGATACCGGTGAGAAGACAACCGAGGATCGTCCTGTTTACAACTCCATCTTGCCCCTGGTGCAGGGCTGTCAAGATATATCTCAGACAGAAGGGGTTTAGGTTTCGGGAGGTGGATGTCTCGAAAGACCCTGATGCTGCCAGGGATATGATCAGAAGAACGGGGCAGAGAGGCGTTCCCGTTTTGCTTATAGGCAACAGACCCATCGTCGGTTTCGACAGGGAGAAGATAGACAAACTCCTGGGAATACGATGAGAAAGGAGGAGAGCCATGAAATTTCAGCCATTAGACGACAGAGTGCTTGTCAAACTCCTGGATGAACCGGAGGAACAGAGCGCGGGGGGGATTATCATCCCCGAAACCGCCCGTCAGCCACAGAAGAGGGCCGAGGTCGTGGCCGTGGGAACCGACGAGGAGCTGAAGGAACTGATAAAGGTCGGCGATACGATATTGATAGACCAATACAGCGATACACCCATCACCATTGAAGGTGAGGAGTTCTACGTAGTGGAGAGAAGCGGAATACTCGGCGTTTTTAAGAAGGAGTGAACCGATCAGGCTGTAAGGTCGGGCAGTTCATATCGCTGCCCGACCCTTTCCTACCCAGATCATACGTTGTATGTGTGTTCAAGCGCCTGTTCCTTCTCGAAGGCGCTTTGAAGTCTTTCGTAGTTTTTTCTCAACTTTTTCATCTCGTTGAGCTTCTGATTAGGATCCTCAAGCGCTTGATACAGTATCGCACCTTCCGCGTGCTCGGGAACAGGGAGCTCGGCGAGATAACATATGGTCGGAACCACATCCTCAAGATGTACCGTTCGTCTCAGTATCTCTCCCTTCTTGACCCCTGGACCGCTCATGGCGAACAACCCCCTCAGATCTCCCAGACCAAATCTCGCCGTGGGCAGATGAGGTCCGTGCTGGCCGCCGAAATCCGGCGTTATAGCATATACCACGTCGCCGATCCTATCTCCATATAGCCCGATTATCCTGGCATCCTGTTTTTTAAGGGCCAACGCTATCGGTTTCTTACCCGTCTCGGAATCGGTGTAATTATATAGGGCGTGGATTATCTCCTCCTGGACCTTTTCGTAGTCCTCGGGATCGACTATGCCCTGCGGATCACGCCCCTTCAGATTGACGTAGATATAGCAGGATCGCTGTTGGATCGCCTTCGTACGCGACCAGTCCACCACACGGCCTCCCTCTTCAGTTTGGCGAAAGGCCAGCAGTCCTGCCTCCTCCAACACCCTTGCCACCTGGAAGCGGTGTGTCGTGGCTTTGGCGCCGTGATCGGAAACGAGGATGACAAGCGTCTCCTCCGGATCGGAACAACCGACGATTCGGCCTATCATCCTGTCCAGACTTTGATAGAACTTAAGCTCGATATCCTGATAGAACTTAGCCTGTTCCTCGCTCTGGGCCGTGAGCGGATCCATCTTCGTGGCGAAGGAGTGATATGCGTGATCCGGACAGTGGGCATGCATGAAGTAGAGATCCCAATCCTTATTCTTAAGCAGATATTCCGCGGCATCGGCCAGCCAGACGTGTGCCAGCTCCAGTATCTCAAGGAAGGTCTCACCGTCCACCCACTCCAGGTTGAAGGCTTGAAATCCGGCGTGTGGCATCGGCAGACCTCCCTCCGATTTTATCTCGCTGCATATCTCCCCCGGATATCCCCACCCGTCCAGGGCGCATAGCGGCGTGACGTAGAGTTTCACACTCGACCCATCCGGTTCCAGCTCTAACAGTTTAAACCTGAAGACCGCCTCCTTCTGGCCCTCTGAGGTTTTAAATCTCCTCGTTATATTGGGCGTCCACTCCCCGACCTTCAGCTCGGCCAGAGCTGATTTGGCGTCCTTCTCCTCCGATATGATCGCCCTTTTGAATCCCTCTCCTTCATCCAACAGCAACAGATACCATGTCACCGGTTCGACCTCGAAGACGGCCAGCCTGTATTTAAGCGGGAGATCAGCCTCAAGCGAGCGGCTGGCGTCGGGCATGTTCCTCCATCCTTCAGCCGCGCGAAGTTTTATCGTGGTGCCCTGTGGGTATTCCTCAGTTGAGAAGAGCTGCTCTCCAGCCAGCGTACATTTGACGCCCGCCTGTTTATATCGCCACTCGTTAACCCACAACCCGGCACCTCCTATTTGGATCCCCTCCTTAAGCGTCGGCGGCCAGGTTGATGGGTAGTTTATTATGATGCTTCTCTTGCCTACCCTCTCAGCGGCGTTCCAGATATACTCCGCCTGACAATCGGCGGTGTCGAACCCCTGATGGGTCACATTGAGCGGATCACCGGGATTATGCACGTTAAAACAGGTTATCCCGTGAGTTCCCAGTGAGGCTCCCGTCACTATGGTCGTCCAATTCGGCGGCGTGATCGTTGGGAAAGGGACGAGGCAGTTTTCGGCGTAGACGCCGTTTTCGATAATCCTCCATATGGCGGGCAGATACCCCTCCTTAGCATAGTTATACAGCCGCGGAGCTATCGGGGCATCCAGCCCTATGACCATGACCTTCAT
>CAZHVH010000301.1:0-1588 GCA_964535855.1 uncultured bacterium | reverse complement strand
AGGGACAAGGCCGGGAGGATAGAGGAGATCAACGGGAAGATCATAGAACTCTCACGCGATATGCTGGAGACCATGTATGCATATGACGGTGTAGGGTTGGCGGCGAACCAGGTAGGTGTTCTAAAAAGGATCATCGTGGTCGATATCAACCCTAAGGACCCGGCTTACAAACCGCTTATATTGATCAACCCCGTCATAATCGAAGCAGAGGGTGAAGAGGTGTTTGAAGAGGGTTGCTTGAGCATACCGGAGATCACCGCCGATGTCATCAGACCGGATCACATCCTGGTAAGAGCCCTGTCAACTGATGAGAGGGAGATCGAGATCGAGGCGGAAGGGATCCTCGCCAGAGCGCTGCAGCATGAGATAGATCACCTCGATGGGGTGTTGTTTATAGATAGGGTTTCCTTCATGAGAAGACAGCTCCTCAAAGGTCAATTGAGAAAACTCGAACGGGAGACCCTTAGGGAGATAGGCCTGAAAGGGGATGAAACGTAATGGCCTTGATGATACTCGATAGATGTGTCGGATGCGGAACCTGCGCTATGGAATGTCCCACCGACGCGATATATGAGCTGGATGATATATTTGCCATCGATCCCGAAAGATGCACCGAATGCATCGGATTTTACGATGAACCCCAATGTGTCATCCTATGTGCCGAAAGGGCGATAGTCCCTGATCTGGAGTACAGGGAGTCGAAAGAGGAGCTGATTGAAAAAGGTAGAAGGCTTTTGGCGATCCTCTAGGCTCTGCGGCTTAAGGAGGTGTGGGATGAGGGATAGACCCGAAAGAAAGAAGGATGGCGTGGCCGTGGATGCCTTGAGGATGTGGATCAGGCAGATAGCTAAAAGCAAGATCCTCTCACATGAGGAGGAGATAGAGCTGGCCAAAAGGATGGAGCAGGGGGATCAGGAGGCAAGGGAGAAACTGATAAACTCCAATTTGAGGCTCGTCGTCAGCGTCGCCCTCAAGTATAAAAACTACGGCGTGCCTCTGGCAGATCTGATACAGGAGGGAAACATCGGCCTTATAAAAGCGGTGGAGAAGTTCGATTACAGGAAAGGATACAAGTTCAGCACGTATGCCATCTGGTGGATACGACAGGCCATTCTCAGAGCGCTGGACAATCACGCCCGACTGGTGAGGGTCCCCTCCTATGTGATAGCCAAGGTCTCCAGGGTGGATGAGACCATCGCCAAATTGGGGCAGAAATACGGGAGGGAACCCTCCGTTAAGGAGATCGCCGACGAGATCGGAATGAGGGAGGCGGAGGTCAGAGACCTGCTCTCCATTCCCTCCGAACCGATCTCCATAGATACCCCGATGTTCGGCGATGAGATGTCGACGGTCGGGGATTTCATAGAGGATAAAGGGCCCTCTCCCGAACAGCAGGCGCTCGGAAGCATCATCAGACGGGAAAGAATCGATGAGCTGTTGAGCGTGCTGACGCCGAAGGAGAAGGAAGTCATAAAGCTTCGCTTCGGCCTTGCCGAAGAAGAGGGTGAGGGCAAAACGCTGAGGGAGATAGGAGAGAGGTTTAACGTCACGCGCGAGAGGATAAGACAGATAGAGGCTGAAGCCCTCC
>CAZHVH010000300.1:0-4678 GCA_964535855.1 uncultured bacterium | reverse complement strand
TACCCACCAAACACAACATGGGCGTGATGATAGGCAGCGGTGATTCCATCCTCTATGAGAACGTCGAGGGCAATAAGACCGAGTTCGGCTTTGTGGCCAGAGTGATGCCCATGTTCCCAAGCGATATCAACAGTGCGGTCGAGGACAAGTATCTGTTCAGCTATGGAGCGAGCACAGGCGACTTCGCAGCATACTACGACGTGAGCGAGCAGAAGTGGGCGTTCAGAGCCGGCGGTAGCAACGTAGTCTATTCGGATGTTCAGCATTTCGATCCGTTGACTCCGATAGAGATCTCCGGCTCCTACAAGGAAGGCGAGTGGCTGAAGATCTGCGTGAACGGCGTGATCAGCGAGGTAACGCCCACAGGGTCAGTGTCAGATTATCCTGACACCCTGTATGTGGGAGCGTATTGGGGCGGAGCCACTAACAGCGCATGGATGATCTTCGATGAGCTTGCGTTGTTTGCAAGGGCACTCACCGATGACGAGCTGGCGGCGATATACAGGAAGCAGACGCCGATAGACAGCTTCAACAGGGTGTTCAAGTATACGGGCACGTTGGACACAGGCGATATCCTCACCGTGGATACCAAGACGAAGAAGGCCCTGTCCAGGGTGGAGCTGTATGACGCCTCGACTGGATCGAAGAGCTCGGCGATGGCGAATTCCAGCGTGATGACCTCGTATGCTCCGGTGCTCACGGAGAACGGAGCTGTTCTATACATTCCCACAGGACAGTCGCATACGGTCAAGGTTGAGTATGAGAAGCGGTGGCTGTGATGGAGATGTATCGCTTTGAGGTCTTCGATAGAACCAATACCACCTTCATATGCGTCCTGGATGTGGAGAACGGAACGGTCACCGAGGAGCTGAACGGCCAGTATACGCTGGATCTGAATGTGGTGCTCAACGATGAGTGGTTCGATATTAAGGTCAGAGATGTAGTGCGGATGGTGAACATCGAGACTGGAACGGTCAGGACGTTCAGGATCAAGAGGAAAAAGGAGAGCGATGAGATAATTGGGCGGGGCGAGCTTTACTGCGAGCATATCAGCTTTGATCTGCTGGATGTCTTCGCAATGAAGGACGGCAGGCTGGAGTTCGCCTATACGAGCGAGGGAGACACGACGTATAGGGCGGGCGAAAGCATAGATCCGGCCACGCTGCTATATGTCGTCCTTGGAGACAGCGGGTATCAGGTTGGGACGGTCACGGTCAGCGGCAAGAAGGAGATCAGTATAGAGAGGAAGAAAGTATTGGCGGCTATCCAACAGATAGCTGAGACGTGGGATTGCGATTACAGGATCAATGAGGACGGCACTGTTGATCTGCTGGCTGAGAGAGGGAGCGATAAGGGTATAATCGTCAGATATGGTATCGGTGAGGAGGGTATATCGCTTGAGACGGAGGCTGAGGGATTCGCCAATATTCTATTTCCCGTTGGAGCTTCATCCGGTTGGATTGACGCAGGAGGGCTGGTAAGATCCTCGTTGGTGGCTGATGCGCATACCAGAGAGGATCTCAGGATACCGAGTGCGGATGTTGGGAAGTATAAGCCAGGCGATATCATCGAGGTCTGGTATGATGTTCAGTCGGGTGTGGTTGATGATGCAACAGAGGATACGATCACCGATAACGAGGCCAGTTTCGAGCCGAATTCGCTTGTCGGCGGCATGGTGTTGATCGAGGAGACGAACGAGGTGAGGGTTATAGCTGCTAACACGGCGACGACGATCACAGTGCTAGGAAAGTGGAACCAAACTCCTTCCGCCGGATACTCCTACTACGTGACGGCAAATGGCAAGAAGAACATTGTATCCACCGAGATAATCGGGTTCGCATACGATGAACTTGAGGTCGGATCATATGATCCGGCCACCAAGACCATCACCATCTCCGACTCGACGCCGCCCAAGTATCCGAGTATGTGGGCAAATGTGAATGATTACACGGACGGCGTGTGTCAGGTGATAGAGGGTAAGGGTCTTTCGGCTTATATCGAATCAACGTCAGGTGGGCCGCCCTACTATTTGGTTCTGAAGGAGGATATCAGGACTGAGGCTGGAGCGAAGATCAGAATCACATCCAAGCCGTGGATGTCGCCGTGGATTCGTGTTGCCAAGCTGCTGAGGGCTCCGGTTGTTGATGCTTCTACCAGTGCCATGATACGGTTGACCGCTGTTGAGGAAGGGTATCTGACGACTGGCAAATCGCCCAGGAGGAGCGATCTTGCGACTGGATGGGTGACTGATGAGGAGAATAACAGGACTGAGATAACGCTTGATGGAGATGCTTCAAAGTTCCAGAACAGCCGCCATGTGCTGGTTTACACGTCCAAATTGACGGATGGATTCTCGGTCGAGACGCTGAGGTTTGTCGGGAAGGTATTGAGCGTGGATGTGGCCAACAAGAAGATCGTGGTTGAAGGCATATTGCCAGACGGGTTCGATGTGTATAGCAGGGTTGAGGAGATATCCATATGCGATCATGATTCGATAGACGAGTATGGAGAGGTGGCCGATGAGTTCAGGGCAGACGATGTGAGTTCGCCGAATCAGTTGATAGAACTGGCCGAGGCTGAGCTTGCAAAACGGAAGGTCATGCCTGAATCGTTCACGGTTGATATCGGCTGGACGTGCACGCCGGAGGACATCGAGGTGGGAGATACGATCACGGTTGTGGATGACAGGCTTGGGATCAATAGGAAGCTAAGGGTGACGAAGAAGAGATGGAATCCGCTGGATTACAGGGAGTTTGATGTGGAGGTCACGACCGAGAACAAGATCAAGCAGTTAGCTGATGTTCTGGTTGAGGAGAGGAAGAAACGGGATAAGGTGGAGATATCGAATGCCAGGGAGAAAAGGAAAGTTACGGCTCCCGTTTGCATTCATTGGGATTCGAGGCAGAAGATATGCAAAAGGGTCAATCCGCCGAACACGTTTTGCATGAGTGCTAAGAGCAATAGGGATGGGAGATTCACTGCGGACGGCAGGCCGATAACGAAGGGCGATTGCGGAGGGTTTACGCCGGCTGAGGCCGATCGGGTGGTGGAGAAGCATGATGCCGGAACGTGGACGACTGATCAGGTCAATGATGATGATTGGCATGAGGTGGCTTTCGATGTCGGGTTCCACGTCGAGACGGCGGAGGTATTTGTTGAGGGCGTGCAGTTGGTGACATCGGACTACTGGGCTGAGGGCAGCCGGTATGCTGAGGTTAGGGTCAGGAGGGATAGTAACAACGAAGTTGAGCCTGCTGATTCTGATGTCGGTTTCGTGGTGGAATACAGGAGGGTTGCTGGCTCGACGACGGAGCCAATCATCATCAGGTTCAAGTGGGTAGCTTCAGGGTATGAGGTGTGAGCAGTGATTGTGTATTACGATCCTGAGACAGGGAGGATAGTTGGCAAATCGGAGGGCAGAGCCAGAGCTAGGGTTCCTGGTGCACGTGCATGGATTGTGCCGGATAGTATTGATGTGCCGTGGAATGCAACGCATGTAGTTCTTGAGGAAGGGAATCCAGTGGGTGCTATAACCGCCAAGACGATAGGTGAAGTTCAGGATACGAGGATCAGGTTGATGGAGAAGAAGAACTTGATACATGGAACCATGATCATTCGGAAGGCGATCGGTGATGTGATAATGACTCTGCCGGCGATTGAGACATACAAGGCGAAGACCGGTGAGAGGCTGTGTTACGTCACCACAGGTGACTTGGTTCCGCTGTTAGCCGGACTTGAATTTCTTGACGAGGTAAGAGGTATCGAATCGTTGGTTATCGACTACGTGAAGATCTACAATCTCGAAGGAGCGGTTGATTTCCTGCCGCCTGAACGACAGAAGGCCAGACAGGATATGTTCGCAGACATACTCGGCGTGGAGCTTGGGGCTGATAGATACACCGGATACATAAGGCCAGGTGAGGAGGAGCTGCAATTTGCATTTGAGATGTTTCGTGACCTTAAGAGGCCGATTGTGATATTACAGCCTGTTACGAAATCGAAGCTGAGACAGTGGGGGCTTGAAATCGAATTGGTTGCCAGGAGGCGTGATTGGACGTTCGTTGTGTGTCATCATTCGAGGATAGCGTTTCCCGATTTGCCGAACGTGCTTAACCTGAGTGGTATGACCACTACGGCTCAGTTTGCCGCATTAGTGTATGCGAGTGACCTGGTGATAAGTCCTGATTCTGCGGCGATGCACCTGGCCGGTGATATGAACAAGCCCTGCGTCGCCATATTCGGCGGAGTGATACCACCTAAGTGCAGGATCAAATATTACGAGAGCGTAGTGCCTATGAGCGTTGAGTTTGCGGAATGCTACTCCGTGCCCTGTTGGGATGGGATGAGGGCTTCATGTGTTGGGGAGCCGTTTTACAAGTCGTGCATGGAGATGATTTCGGTCGAGGAGGTCATCTCGAAAGTGGAGGAGATATTATGAGATGGATAACCGACAGGCTGGCGGTCGGCAATTCAGCCGATATCAGGGATGAAAGTAAGCTGATACGTGAGGAGATAGGAGCGGCGGTATCCGTCGCAGTAGATTTAGATCCACCTGAATACCAGTTCATCAAGGGTGTCAAAGCGGGTATGATCCCTGGGCCTGGGTGCACGGGATACATGCTCAATGAGGCTGTCAAGGCGATAGAGAATCTGCTCAAGATCCATCACAAGGTGATAG
>CAZHVH010000299.1:0-4682 GCA_964535855.1 uncultured bacterium | reverse complement strand
TAGCAGAGAGTTTGACTTATGGCGAGGTATGGCCGCAGGAACACAAGCCCAGGGATCGTGGCAAAATGCAAAGGGGGATAAAGCTGAAATACTGATTAAAAGCTTGATTGAAAGAAGAGTATATCAGAAAAAATCAGTATCTGAGGAGGTACCCCGTGGAAGGAGAAAAGCTTTAAGGCTAAAGGATGGAAGAGTAATTGAGTTAGGGGATGAACCAGATATAGGGGTTTACAAAGATGATTTAATCCTAGCAGCTTTAGAGATAAAAGGTGGTATTGATCCTGCTGGCGTTCTTGAAAGGTTTGGAGCCGCCTTAAAAAGTTTAAGGAGGGCTAAGCAGGAAAATCCGAATTCCGTGACGATATTGATAATGCAGGAGGTTTCATTAACGGCCACCGCTAAAGGAGAGATCGATAAAAGTAAAACCGTCATAGATCACACATTTACGATCGAAGATATAATAGGGGATGAAAATGTCAGAAACCAGCTTTTCGAGATCATGGGAATATAAAGACAGAGGCATTAAGCGGGTAAGTCATGTCTTTACAGAGCTCCGTTCAAAGGGCAGAACAGCCTTTATACCCTATGTCTGCGCGGGGGACCCTTCGCTTGATGTGACCCGACAGCTCGTCCTAGCTCTGGAGAAGGCGGGGAGCGACATACTGGAGCTGGGCGTTCCCTTCTCAGATCCGATAGCCGACGGACCGACCATACAGCGGGCCACGGGACGGGCCCTGAAGGCCGGAACGAACTTGAGGAAGATCCTCTCGCTGGTCGAAGGGATCAGAGGTGAAAGCGGGATACCGATATTTCTCATGACCTATTACAATCCTCCCTTTAGGTATGGCCTGGAGAGGTTTTGCCGTGACGCCGCATCGGTGGGGGTTGACGGATTGATAATCCCTGACCTGCCCCCCGAAGAGGCGATCGAGTATCTGGAGCTGGCGAACAAGTATGAGCTAGCAACTGTATTTCTAGCTGCTCCCACAAGCTCGCCTGACAGGCTCAGATTGATAGCGTCGGCCTCAAGCGGCTTCATCTACTGTGTATCGATCACGGGTGTAACAGGAGCAAGGGAGAGACTCTCAGATGAGATAGGGCCGATGGTGGAGAGGCTCCGAGGTCTGACCGATAAACCTATTGGGGTCGGGTTCGGTATATCCAACCCTGAACACGTCAAAGAGGTGGGAAAAGTGGCCGATGCGGCGATAGTTGGAAGCGCTATAATACGGACGATGGAGGAAGCCATCAAATCAGGTCGAGACCCCATATGGGCCGTCGAGAGGTTTGCCTCGTCTCTGGCCGAAGCGGCACATCAGTAGAAGCGAGGCATTTCCTTATGAATGCCTCGCCCCTACCACTAGAAAGCGAGCTTGACGGATAGGACGTGCCAGTCCGCCTCCAAATCGCCATATCTCGCCGCGTCGATATAGAGCCCGCCGAGCTTGAGTGTCAGCCCGCTCGTCAGATATCCCTGATTGTTCCCCCACCTTACACCGATCGAGAGCGAGCTTCCGGGGAACAGAATCGCCTCAGCGCCTAGATGGACGTGATCGCTGAGGGCGTCGTTTTTGAAATCCCCGAGGGCGTCATCGCCGTTCGGGTTATCGTAGCCCGCGCTAAGGGTTAACCCCAACAATTTGCTCTTCATCTTCAAAAGCTTCATTGGCTGAATCGACGCGGAGATGACGGTGTTCCGAGGTATGTTCCTATCGCCGTCCGGATATCTGATATTGCCCGCCAGGTTTCTGATCGCCATCGCAACGCTTAATCCATCTATCAGTTCGGATGCCAGTCCGAAGTCCATCGTATATCCAGGGGCGCTCTTGAAGGATTCACGGATCAGCTTGACTCGATCCTCCTCCTCGTAGTTGAAGAACCTCTTCTGGAAATCGTCCTCAGTTCCCGGTATCCCATCCGGTCCATCGGGATTAAGCATATCCTCCACCGTCATGGGGTCTCCCATATCGGTGAAGACATGGCGGTTGATCTTTCGAAAGCTCATCCCAGCGTACAGCTTTGTCGGCCCGAGGGGCAGGCCGACCGCCCAGGCGAACTGGTAGTTAAGCTGTGCCGAGAGGTCATAGATGATGTAGTTGTCCAGCATGTCCTTGATCGGATCGCTCCATCTGATGCCCCTTCTCTCTATATACATCGAGAACCTGCCCTGGGTATATATGGCTCCGGCCAGAGATAAGGTCATTCTACCTATCCGAGTGGGCACCACAAGCGCCAGTCCGGGGGTTTCACCCAACATCCCAAGTCTCTCAGTTAACATCTCCTCTAGTCTGTCAACGACGTATCTCCTTTGGGATTCTATCGATTTATCCTTGAGAGGGTCATCGCTGGCCACTATATCGCGGATGTTATCGATCAGATCGTTTATCTCCTTCAGCTCTGATGCGAGATCGTATGAGATTCGAGCCCTGAAGAGAAGGAACTCGAATTTCGTCTTCTCCGCCCTTGCAAGCCCTGCCGGGTTGTAATGGAGGGCCGATGTGTCGGAGGTTATCGCCTCAAAAGCGTTCCCCATCCCCATAGCCCTGGCATCTCTATACATCATCAGCGGAGCATCCTGGCTGAATGACGGGCCAACGAGGACGATCGAAAGGAGAAGAGATAGAGCTATCAGGATCGTTCCGGTTTTCATGGCTCACCCCCTCCTCAGACTTTCAGGTAAGGTTTCCTCGTTGACGATGAACCCCCACTTTCTGGCATCCTCCAGCAGCTTATAGGAGAACTGCTCTTCGACGGTCTTCTTGAACTCGACGAAGGCATCCTGCAGGGCGGGGGCGATTTTGA
Organism: uncultured bacterium; assembly: GCA_964535855.1. GTDB lineage: Bacteria > Poribacteria > WGA-4E > B28-G17 > B28-G17 > JAGGXZ01. The sequence goes on along the minus strand of CAZHVH010000299.1, from coordinate 1,880 downwards.
CGGCGTATCCCAGCGCTTTCTCCAGATGATAGAGGGCATCCCTGCGGAAGATCGTCCGATCCACATCTGGTTTTTGAGCGACTATACCTTCTGACGGGTTGGCTTCGATGTAGACCTCCACGCCTGTCAGAAGCACCAGAGCGTCCAAAATCGCCTGTCTCTGATCCTCGTTGAATTCCTTCAGGTAATCGTAAGGCGTGGCGGTGGGATCGGCGTCGAGCTGTTTAAATCTCGCCTCGGCCTGAGGTGAGAGCTCGAACTGGTAGATCTCTATGTTCTCGGTTTCGACCTCCTCAGGGAAGCTTATCGTATACATATCACCTCTGACGACCATCAGCCTTCTGACGGCTTCCAGGACGTAAAGATATGCTATGTGCAGATGAAGCATGGCCAGATCGCTTCGTGAGACCTCACCCTGAACGGCCGGCGCCATTCCCGCAGGTATAGTCACGTCGCCGAGCTCATCGAGGGCCTCGTAGAGGGATGAGACCGACTGCTCGACGGTGCTCTTTTCGAGCTGCGCTATCAATATCGGATCGGGCAGTATCTTTTTCAGGTCCGCCACCGAGCCCAGCTCATCGAAGGATATCGATATTCCGGCCGACTCCATCATCTGTTCAGCCATCATAACGGCCTCATCGGCCTTTGGAGTTGAACCGGGGGCGGTTATCTCCTCCCTTTCCCTAGTAGCACAGCCGAAGAGGGTAAGGGAGAGGGTGAAAACCGCCAAAATGGTGAACCATCTCCGGGACATGAAAGAACCTCCGATTCCCTTTTGTTTTTTGGGGGGGTAGGAATTCCTTATCGACGACGAGAAAGAAGCTTTATCGGATTGACCGGTTTCCCGTTACGACGTATTTCGAAGTGCAAGTGGGTTCCGGTCGTCACGCCCGACCTGCCCACCCTCGCTATGGGCTGGCCCTGCCTGACCCACTGGCCCTTCCGGACCAAAACGGATGAACAATGTGCATATCGGGTTTCATACCCATCACGATGATCTATGACCACAACCTTCCCGTATCCTCCGAGCCAGCCCGCATATTTCACCCTGCCCGACCTCGCCGCATAAACCGTACTTCCATATCTGGCAGCGATGTCGATTCCCGTGTGAAACATCCTCCTGCGATAGACGGGATGAATCCTGTAGCCGAATCCGGAGGAGATCCTGCCATAAGCCGGCCTTATGAAGGTCGGAAGGATATTGCTGGAGGCGGCGATCTCCCGCTGCTTGCTGAACGTGAGGTTCGCGCCCGGTATGAAGAGCTCCGCTCCGGCATGTATCTGGTTCGGATCGGTGATGCCGTTAGCGCCTACGATCCTCGCGAGGCTCACATCATACATGAGCGATATGTCCTCAAGTGTCTCTCCCGGTTTCACCCTATGTAGCACGCCCCTCTGATTCGGGATGCGGATCCTCTGGCCCGGCTTGAGGTAGTTGGCGTCTTTCAACCTGTTGACGCTCAGAATGGTGTAGAAGTCCAAGCCGAATTTCTTGGCTATCTTCCAGATGTTATCGCCGTTTTTAACCTTATATTCCTGGAACTTAACAGGGGGATATTTGCGAGCTTCCCTTTTCTCCTCATCGGTTATGACGTTGAACTCATCCCCACCGAATATCTCCTCGCCTTTGACCGAGGGAATCTCCTCAAAAAGGACAGAGTCCGCCTGTCTCAAAGCAAGGGGGGGAGTCTCTGATGATTGAACCGGAGAGCGGTGATTCACAACCGTAAGGATAAAGGCGATGAAAAGGGGCAATATGACGAACAACCACAACCTGAAATTGCGACCTTCACCCACGAATCTCCTCCTGAAATGCCGACATGTGAAGGTGATTAAATATTAACAGATTTTTAAGGAAAGGTCAATATAAATTTTCCGGC
>CAZHVH010000298.1:0-4693 GCA_964535855.1 uncultured bacterium | reverse complement strand
ATAGCCACCGAGTACGGTATAAGCTACATAACTGAAACGCCGATCCACCCCGATCTGGAGATGGCCGATAAGATGATTCAAGCCGCCAGGGAGAAGGGCGTCAAGATAGAGGTGGCCGAGAACTATTATCGCGTCCCGATGGAACGGATAAAGAGGGCGATGATTCTGGAGGGTATCTTCGGCAAAATCCTCACCGCCTATAACGATTTCCGCGGACACGGATACCACGGGGTCAGCCTTATCCGGAGCTACATCGGCTTTGAGGAGAAGGTCAAAAGGGTCTTCGGTTTCAGCAGAAATTTCACCGTTCAAACCCATATCTATCGAAGAGGCGAGCCGCCCAGAAATTCGGAGAACTGGCAACACGGCGTGATCGAGTTCGAAAACGGATCGGTGGGCATTTTCAACTTCACCTCGCTCTCATACGGTTCTCCGCTAAGATGGCATAACTCGACGAAGTTCTACGGCGAAAGGGGAATGTGCGTGGGAAATGAAGCGGCGATACTCAACGAGACGGGCGATATCAAAAGGCCCATCGCCATCACACGTAAAACCTCAACCGTCGATGGCGTTGAGGTGTTAGACGCCCTGATAGCCGACACCGAACCGGAGGTGATATGGGAGAACCCCCTGAGAAGATATCCCTTGAGGGAGGGTGAGATAAGCGTTGCATCGGAGCTGATGAGCATCGTCGAGGCGGTGAGGGAGAACAAGGAGCCGGAGTATGGGCCGATAAACGGGAGGATAGATCAGGAGATCTCCCTGGCGATGGCTCGATCGTGGTCGGAGGACGGCAGGCCAGTGGAGCTGCCGCTGAAGTAAGCTTCAATTGAATCCCTTCAAGCGGACATGCTATAATCACATTTAGGTAAGATCTCGACAGGGAGGTAACGGGACATGAAACAGGTCAGATTCGGCATAATCGGCGTGGGAGGTATGGGATCGGGACACGCCAGAACCATGCAGAATATCGAGGAGTGTAAGCTCACGGCGGTATGCGACATAGATGAGGAGGTCGTCAAATCGGTCGCCGAGCAGTATGGGGTTAAATCCTTCACCGACTATAGGGAGCTCATAGATAGCGGGCTGGTCGACGCCGTCATCGTGGCCACCCCGCATTACTTTCATCCCCCGATCAGCGTGTACGCTATGAAAAAGGGGATAGCGGTTCTCTCGGAGAAACCCATAGCAGTTACGGTCAAGGGTGCCGACGAGATGGTCAGGACGGCCGAGGAGACAGGGGTGCCGTTCGCCGTCATGTATCAGACGCGATCGACCGGTTTCGCGCAGGCGGCCAAGAAACTGGTGGATGAGGGAAGGCTGGGGGAGATATACCGGGCGAGTATGATCGTCACCTATTTCCGCAGCCAGGCCTATTACAACTCCGCCGGATGGAGGGCTACCTGGCGCGGCGAGGGAGGCGGCGTTTTGATCAACCAGGCCCCTCATGCCCTCGATCTGTTCACATGGCTTGGAGGATTGCCGAGCAAGGTGTCGGCCGTGACCAGAACCCGCAGACACCAGATAGAGGTCGAGGATGAGGCCTCGGCAATGCTCGAATATCCGAACGGCGCCATAGGATATCTGCACACGTCCACGAACGAGGCCCCGGGAACCAACTTCATGGAGTTCTGCGGCGAGAAGGGAAAGCTCGTGCTTTACAATAACAGGATCTACTTCTGGGAACTGGAGACGCCCGTGCAGGTCTTCTCGGATACGACCGATCAGATGTGGGGTAGCCCCAAAGCCAAACAGGTCGAAGTGCCCATAGAGGAACGTGAAAGCGGTCACGGCGCTATCATGCGAAACCTCGCCCGAAACATCCTCTACGGCGAGGAGCTGATCTCACCAGGCGCCGAGGGGCTTAACAGCGTCGAGCTGATAAACGCCGTGATCCTCTCAGGTGCCAGGAGGAAAGAGGTGACCATCCCCGTCGACAGGGACGAATATGAGGGATTCATCGAGGAGATGAAGGCCAAATCGAAGGAGAAGAAGGTCGTCAAAGCTAGACGTGAGACCGATCCACAGCATCTCAGATAATCCATCGCCGAGGCGCGGAGAACGCTGAGTTTTCTTAAATTCGAGGTCTCCGCGTCCTCGGCGATAATGAGGTAAATAGATGAGGATAAAATCGTTTTATTTCTTTTTGTGTCTGTTTTCCTTCATAACCTCCATCATCTTCAGCTCCTGTATGATGCCCCCGAGGAGGAAGATACCGGAGTTCAGGGTCGTGATCACGAATCCCCTTCCGGTCGCCAGGATAAACCTGCCGATCGCCATGAGGGTGGAGGATATCAAGAAGGTGGCCCCTGACTTCACCTTTAAGGCCTTCCTGGTCTCCCCCTTGGAGGGCGGGAGGGATCTGCCCAGCCAGGCCGAGGACACTAACGGAGATGGGAAATTGGATACGCTGGTTTTCCTGATAGATCTTGAGCCGGAGGCCAGGAGAGAGGTGGCGGTACGATACGAGCCGAAGGCGCCGATGAGACTCACGCTGGGATACGAGAAAAGGACCTTTGCCGGTATCTTCCCTGAGCTGGAGGGCATGGCTTGGGAATCAGAAAAGACGGTTTATCTCATGAGGGCTGACTTCAGATCGACGATCCTGTTCGCGCCGAAATCCAAGGAAGGACTGGTGCTTAAGGATTACCTAGGGGCCTTTCTTTCAAACGGGGAGACGAAGGTAAAGCTCAACTGGATCAGATGCGGGGGATTCGGGATATGGGACGGTCAGAGGATCCGCGAGCCCTTCAATCCCGCCAACTCCCCGGAGGATTCCGTCAGAACGCTCACGAGGGTGATCTCCGACGGCGCCGTGAGATCGAGCGTTCAGATCGTCTATGACAACTGGCTTGTCGGGGAAAAGAGGATCAGGGTGAGCTCGACGCTTTCGATCTCGGCGGGCCGGTATTACACCTTGAACGCCCTCAAGATCGAGGGCGGGAACGGTCTCAAGATAGCGGCGCTGATCCCCAAAGGGGGGACCGTCGTGCGGGATAAGGCGGACGGGCTTTTAATGGCCTGGGATGAGGAGAGCCGAACGGGGTCCGCGGTCATATTCCCGACGGAGGCCTTCGTGAAGTTTCTGGACTCACCTCCCATAATTCCGAGGGATGAAAGCGAGAACATCGCCGTAGTCCTTGCCCCGAACGTCAACGGCGAGCTCTCCTATTATCTGATCGGGCGGGAGGGGTTGAACTCCTTTGAGGAGTTCGAAAGCACCGTCAAGCTCATAGCGAAATCCATAGCCTCCCCACCTGAGGTCAAGATAACCCCCAAGCCCCAAAGGAGAAGAAGGAGATGACGAGGCTGGGGGATCTGCCCAGATTTCTCCTCTATCTGCCTTTTCTGGCCCTTTCGGGGGCGGCTCTGGCGAGATATCATGAGGGATATCAGGCGCTCATGCTGGTCTTCGCCGCCCTGATCTTCCTCACCATCCTCATCCCGGAGCTTGCCCTTTGCCTTTTGCTCCTGTCCACCCCTCTTTCCTTCAGATACATCCTGCCCTTTAAGGCGGAGATGCAGATACCGAGTGAGCCGTTGGTAGGAATACTGGCCGTGGTTTTCGTCATGAGGTGGCTGATCCGACTCATACGTCCCGACGTGGATGGGAGATCCCCCTTCCCGCTGAGATACCCTCTTCTGCTCCTTGCCTTTGCCACCTTCATCTCGATATTTAATTCGCCCGATCTTTACATCTCGACCAAAGGGGCTATCAGGGCGACCGCTTATATGATGCTGAGTTTCGTGGTGTACGATCTGATACGAGGTGAAGCTCATCTCAGGGTGATCTTCCTCTCCGCCGTCCCATCGGCGATCATAGCGGTCATATGGACCTCCATGGTCCTCATAAAGCACATAGACCTGTGGCAGTGGAGGATCGCCTACCAGGGGAGCCCGTTTACGAACTACTCTGTCTACGGCTCCTTTCTCTCCGTCTTTCTGATCCTCATCTTGAGTAGGCTTTTGTTCGACGCTGGGGATTACGACAAGGTGGGATGGTGGGCCATATTCGCCGTTTTCGCCGGTGGGATGTTCCTTTGCTTCTCAAGGGGGGCGTGGCTTTCGATGATCGTCGTGATCGGCGCGTTCATGATGTACAGATCGGAGGTCTCCGCCCCGAGGAAGCTCCTTCTGATTTTGGGAGGGATCGCTCTGATCGGCGTGGCGGCGAGCGCCCCCGGCGTCTCATCGGCGCTTTTTGAAAGGCTGGGGACGTTCATCAACATGCGCTTCGCCTCCAACAGGGCGAGGCTGCTCAGATGGGGCGCGGCGGTGATGATGTTTCTCCGTCATCCGGTAATAGGCAACGGATACGGTTCCTTTCCCCTGCTTTATAAGGGCGAGCCGTGGATGATAGGGCCGCTGGCCAAATACAAGATAGGAGCACACAGCGAATACTTCCAGGTGCTTTCGGAGATGGGGATACTGGGTTTCGGGGCATGGATCTGGCTGATAGTCGAATTCTACAGATATGGGCTAAAAAAGCTACGTCTCGCCCGCCAAAGCGGATATGCGTGGTTGATCCTGGGCATGATGGGAGCCGAAGGGGCGTTGTTGATCCATTTCACGGTAAACAATCTCCTCGCGGCGGACAAGGTCGCCGTGCCGTTTTGGGGCCTTTATGGCCTGCTGCCTGCCGTGGGAGAGAGGTTGGAAAAGATGCAGCCTGCCTAATTTTCGTCACCTCCTC
>CAZHVH010000297.1:0-4711 GCA_964535855.1 uncultured bacterium | reverse complement strand
AACTGGAAGCGTTATGATGAACCTCGTCCCAAGTCCGAGCTCGGATTCCACCCTGATATCCCCCCCATGCTCAGAGATTATCTTCTGGGTGACCGCAAGCCCAAGTCCCGTTCCCTTCGACCCCTTCGTGCTGAAGAAGACCCTGAAGATCCTCCTAAGGTTCTCCTCGCTGATGCCGCATCCGTTGTCGGAGACCGAGATCTCCAGACGGTCTCCGGCATCGAGCAGGTGGGTGGAGATTTTCACCAAGCCCTCAGGCTTATCACAAGCGTCTATGGCGTTCGATACGAGGTTGAGGATACAGCGATAGATCCCTCGCGGATCCATCAGCATCTCCCCCAGATCGGGCTGCAGGTTTAACAGGATATCGACGTTTTTGTCCCTGGCCTTCTCCCTCATCAGATCAGCCACGCTTGTACAGATCTCATTGATATCGGCCGGCTCGAACGCGAGCTTTCGATCCTCACGGACATATGCCAGCATGTCCATCACGAAATCCCTCATGAACTGGATGTTCCGTCTCATGATGTTCCATCCCCTGGATATGCTCTCCATATCCTCGCGTCGGATTCCAAGTTCAAGGATATATGCGCCGCCATCTATGCCGTTGAGGATGTTCTTGATACAGTGTGCCGAGCCGGCGATACCCTGACCCAGCGCCGAGAGGCGTGCCCGACGCAGGTTCTCCTCGTATAATCTGGCGTTCTGGATCACCAGCGCCGCTTGAGCCGCCAAAACCGTGAGCACCTTCTCGTCACGTTCCGAAAACCCCTTCCGATTCCGCTTGTTGACGGCCTCCACCACACCTATCAGTTTGCCCCTCCTTATCATCGGGACGGCCAATATGGAACGTGTGACGAATCCGGTGTGTTTATCCACCTGACTGTAGAAGCGAGGATCGTTATAGGGGTCCCTCACGTTGGCCGGTTTCATGTTGACGGCGACCCACCCGACGATCCCCGTGCCCATCTTCATCCGTATGCATTTCAGCTTGCGCTCGACCTCCCCCTTTCCCCTTTCACCCACGGCCGTATAGAAATACAGCTCATCGTTCTCCTCATCGTAGAGGGCAAGTGAACAGGATTCGGCGCTAGTCGCTGCCCTCGCCTCGCTGATGATAACCTCCAGCAGCTCCTCCATATCGGTCATCGATTCCATGAATTTCTCTATTCGGTAGAGATGCTCGATCTCGGACCGCAGCTCCTCGTTCATCCCCCATCACCTCCATCCTCGGGGAGAGCTGTTACTTCCGTGACTGTATCCCCTCAAGATACCCCACCATTCCGGTGGTGATCCCCGCCGCATTTGCCTCGTCCGTATCCACGTGCATGTCGAGCCGGAAGTTAGGCTTAACCCGAACGAGCACGTCGCCGAAGATCAGAGGCCGCTCGCCCTCAACCCTTATCATCACTATATCTCCGTCCCGAAGGCCGAACCTCAGGGCATCCTCGGGCGACATATGGATGTGGCGTGCCGAACAGATCACCCCTTTGGAGATGGTGACCTGCCCCTTCGGGCCTTCGATCGTGATCCCCGGAGTGCCGTCCAGATCCCCTGACGCCCGTATCGGCGCATCGATCCCCAGCCTGAACTGGTCCGTTCGAGCTATCTCCACCTGTGTCTCCGGTCGAAGCGGACCTAACACCCGAACCCTTTCGATCCTCCCCTTCGGGCCTATCAGATTGACGGTCTCCTCACAGGCGTATTGGCCGGGCTGGGAGAGGTATGAACGGGGCGTTAATTTATAGCCCTCGCCGAAGAGCGCCTCGAGATCCTCCTGACAGAGATGGACGTGACGCGCTGAGACCCCTATCGGAATGGGGACGCGAGGTTGTCCCTTGATGATGCCCGTAACGTCCTGTCTCTCAAGCACCCTCGCCGTCTCTACGGCTGCCATTCGAAATTCGTCGGCAGGGACGATCAGTATCTTCACGCGGGAGCTCTCATCCGAGATCTCAGCGATGCCGTCCGGATCGGGTATGGGATTTCGGTTTTTGTCCTCATCGAGGATGATCCCCATGTATGAGAGCCCCTGGCAGATGCGAGCGCGTATACCGACATCCCTTTCGCCTATGCCCCCCGTGAATATAAGGGCGTCCAGCCCTCCAAGGGCGGCGACATAGGCTCCGATGAGCTTCTTGGCCCTGTAACAGAACATATGGATCGCCAGAACCGCCCTCTGATCCCCGCGTTCAGCCGCCCTCTCGATCTCCTCAAGCTCATTTATCCCCGACACCCCCTTCAACCCGCTTCTCTCGCTTAAAATCCGCTCAACCTCCTGAGGCGAAAACCCTTTCTCACCGATCAGATACATGACGAGGGGCAGATCCAGGTTTTCATGCTCGGCCTCCATCGCCATGCCCATGCCCGTATCTATGGATCGGCCGTGGTCCACGGCACACACCGACGTCACCTCGTCCAGATAACAGGTGATGAGCTTCAGCTCGTGAAAAGGCCGTCCGAGGAAGGTGGCCGCCTTGAGCACAGCGTAGTTGTGGGCTAGCCCGTGTGAGCCACAGCGTCGAACCCCGTCCGATTGATAGAACTCATAGGGTATCCCGTAGAGATAGGCATAGGGCGGGATCGTATGGTGGTATGAGGTTTCGAAGATAGCCACCTGTGGGATATCGGGCAGCATCTCCCTGATCTGTTCGATGCCGGCGAGGTTATCCCTGTTACGGGCTGGAGCTAGATTCAAATCGCGTTTCAGCCGTTTCATGAGGGCATCGTCTATGAGGATCGAGCCTTCGATCTCTCCGCCCCAGGTGATCTTATGGCCGATGGCGGTCAACTGATTCACGGATTTGAGGACGCCTGTCTCCGGTCGGGTCAGCACCTCGCCGATCACCCTGAAGGCCTCGGCGTAATCTCCAGCTCGGATCGGCTCCTCGAACTTCCCCCATGATGATGAGTATCTGTGCCAACCCGTATCCGCTCCTATCCCTTCGATCCTTCCCCTCACATCGTTCCCCTCATACTCCATGTCGAAGTAGCTATACCCCATCGAATCCCCGTCACATTCGATGATGAGGATCTTCATCGGGTAGAATCTGGTGCTTGATTTCAGCCCGTAGGGATCGATGGCGTTACGCCAGGCATCACGCACAAGCTCTCTCTCCTCAGGGTCCTCCTCCCTAACCATAAGCCTTCGGCTGATCGTCTTGGCGAGGTGTCTCACGGCGTTAGGGTTGACCGCTACGGTTCTGGAGAAGAGATCGGCCGGTATGAGAGCGACCCGGCACTCCTCACGGGCGATCACATCGGCACAGGTGGGCTCGCCCGTCATCAGGGACATCTCGCCGAAGTACTCCCCCTTTCTGATCTTGCCCAACACCCGTCTTCGTCCGAATTGATCCGTTTTGACCGCCTCCGCCTCCCCCTCGAGGATCACTCCGAGGAAACTGCCCGGCCGCCCGAGCTGGATCATAACCTCCCCCGGAGGAAAGGTCTTAATTCTCATACCAGCCAGCAGTTGTTTCATGGACTCATCCGAGAACGATGAGAAGAGCGGCAAGCTGCGAAGAAATCTTTCAACCTCATTCATGCGACATCCCCCTCAACAGGATGAAAGGGAAGGGTTTGAATCCCCTTCCCCGGATCGTCTAGATTCCGAAGACCTTCCTGACGGCCTCCTGAAGCTTCACCGGGTCCACAGGCTTATCTATGAAAGCCACCGGCTCCCTCCCCAGATATTCGCCCATAGCCTCTCCGGAAAACTTAATGCCGGTTTTCTTCGACACCCCCGTCAGCATGATCACAGGGATATTCTCCGTATCGGGATTCCTCTTGTGGTCATAGAAGACGCTGAAGCCGTCCTTTTCCGGCATCATCACGTCCAGTATGATCAGATCGGGCAGTTCGGATTTGGCTTTCTCCAGCCCGCTCTTGCCGTCGGAGGCCGAGATAACGGAGAAATCGCCTATCTCCGAGATGATGGCCTTCACGAATTCGACGGAGTCGGGCTCGTCGTCCACTATAAGGATGGTCTTTTTCTCCTCCATTGAATTCCCCCTTTCTTCGGTTACTTTCGTCAGGCTGTGTTTTCGGCGGGCTACCTGCAGCTTTGCGGAAACCCGTTAAAATGATACATCGATTGAAGTCACAAGTCAATGACCGCCGCGGCCATGCGTTACCCGCACGGTTGCCTCTCCGATATCGCCCGGCAAATGGATCCATCTCTCGTCGTAATCGTTCCACTTCTCCCCGTTGACGGTCACCGTCTCCGCTCTTCTTCCGTCGGGCGATCGGAATCGGAGCAGGATAAGCGAGGGGGGATTGCGCCTCGGTCCCTGGAGATGTGCGGTGATACCTCGTTCGTCCGACTCATACAGGAGGCTCACGGTGCCGAAGTGGGTTTGAGCCCTCTCGATACCGACCCTCCGTCCAGGTTTCAGCCACTCCCGCGGCACCGCCTGGCCCAACAGCAATTTATCCCCCTCCTCACGAACGAAGAGATAACGCAGCCAGCCAGCAGCGTTCGCCTCGTCCGACGATTTGTAATGGTCGCCGCGCCACTCCCCCAAAACGAGGGCATGCTCGGTCAACATCCGCGTATCGGGAAAGTAATAGGCGGCGATGGCGTTGAAGATGGCCCGAAGTGCATGCTTCACGTCATCGCGATACAGATACGGCTCGGCATCTAAGAGAAGGCAAGCTTGTAATGAAAAACCGCCCCGATCGAACCAATGGCGTTCGAAATCCTCAACCCTGT
>CAZHVH010000296.1:0-4718 GCA_964535855.1 uncultured bacterium | reverse complement strand
GCTACACTCAGCGATAATATGAGCGATAAGGTTTAAAGCGCTTGTGGGAACTTGGCGCGCAGGGCGGTTATGATCACATCGGCGGCCTCCTCAACGCCGATATGATCCGTGTTTACGGTCAGGTCATAGTGGATCGGATCGTTTATGTCCAACCCGAACATCTTCTTGACGAAGTCACGTCTCTGCCTGTCCGAGCGAAGTATCTTCCTTTTGGCCTCATCCTCGGATATATCCTCTCTCCGCATCAGCCTGTTAACCCTCGTCTCCATGGAGGCCACTATCCTGACGGCTAACGTGCAGCGGGTGCAGTTAAGGATGAAATTCGCCCCGCGACCCAGTATGATCGCCTTTCCCCGCTGGGCGATGGTGAAGATCGTCTCAACGAGATGTCTCCGATAGACGTAACGGTCGATCGTTTTCTCCTTGGAGAAAGCCCTCAAGATCGCCTCTATTTCCGTCTGATGTCTCTCGTCCAGAAGCTCGACCATTTTTCTATGGACGTTTGCGTTGGTGGCGATCTCATCTACGATCTCCCTATCCCATAGCTCCCACCCTAGAATCTTGTTCAGCCTGACCGCTATATCCCTCCCGCCGCTTGCCAGGAGACGGGAGATGGTGATGACGGGCATCTGTTCCCTAGGCCCGAATTCCTCCCCCTCCTCACCCATTCCGGTTTGGGCGAGGATCCAGTTTCTGATCTTTTCGCTTTTAATGACATCATCTATCTTCAACTTTCAACCGTCCTCCTTTTCTTCGATTCTATCATCCTCAACAGCCTACGCGCCTCATCGGCCGGAGACCATCTGCCCATTCCCGATGAGAGATTGACCGCCTGGCGACAGGCGATATAGGCCTCCTCGATCTGATCCTCCTCGAAGGCGAGCTGGGCGGCCGTATAATAGGCCGTGATCGCCTTTTTGGTCATTCCCCTCCTCTCGATTTCCCTTAGAGCCGTCTGATAGGCATCGGCGGCTTTGAGATAGAACTGTGCCGCCGAGGCCCACTCCCCCTCGATCGCCGCCCTCTCGGCCAGAGATCGATAGACCGACGCCGATCTCTCCAGCATCTTGCGTCCCTTTCTCCTTCGACCTCCCGATTTGTAGGCCATGGCCGAGCTCATCAACAGCTTAGCCGCATCGGCGGAAGGTCCATCCTTCAGCAGATCCTCAGCGCATCTCCTGAACAGCTTAGCCGCTTTCCTATAGCATCTCCTGGCTCTGAAGAATCGGGATTCATCCCAAAGGGATCTGCCCTCGTCCATGTATAGCTCGGCAACCCTCCTGCGATCCCCCCTTTTCCTGTATTCCCTGATCATACGTCGGTAATCCCCGGGCCTGAGCTCCCTCATCCCCTCAGCGGATTCAAGCTCGCTGAGACAGGTGGCCTGTGACATCTTCTCCTTCAGGAGATTGAACTCCGTTTGGGAAAGGGATCTGATGATCTGGATCGCAGTCCTCAGATCTGCCCCTCGCTTCGTATCTCCCGCCTTTGATATGTTCACCATGAGATCCTCGATCAGATCGGCGGTCGAGTCGTCGGGCGCAACGGATCTGAGGATCCCTTTCAACCTCCGGCCGGCTGAGGATCGATCCCCACCCGTCAACTCCTCCTTCGCCCGACGATACTCATCGATGATCCGACTCTCAAGATCGGCCCTCTCGATCTCATCGATGACCCTATCAAGCATAAAGGCGGCGTGTTTGGGATCAAAGCCCAACCGTGATGCGATCTCAGGTAAAAGCTTACGGGGGTCTTCTCCGGAACTCCGAAGAGCGTAAACCCTATCTCTAAACAGCTTCTCCCTCACCCTCTCCAGATCTTCGATCAGATCGGCGACCGATTGGTATCTATCCTTAGGGTTCGGATCAAGAGCTTTACGTATGATATCGGCCAGCTCATCCGGCAGATCGCCGGAGATCCGCACCTCATCGAGTTTTTTAGCCTTCTCGATGAGATCGGTCTCATCCGAGGGGAAGGGGAGACTGCCGGTTGCCATCTCATGGAGGATGATGCCGACGGAGTAGATATCGGCCCTGTGGTCGTAGTTGCCCCTCAACTGCTCGGGCGCCATATACCTTCTGGTTCCGACGATCGTGTGCAGATATTCGGATTGCTCGGCGGCTCTGGCCACGCTGAAATCGGTCAGCTTTGCCCTGAAGGAGGAGTCTATGAGGATGTTCTGAGGCTTGATATCCCTGTGGATGATCCCCAGCTTGTGGGCGTGCTGAAGGGCGCTGCAGATGTCCATCCCTATCCTGATCGTCTCCTCCAGGGAGAGGGAGCGGGATGAGATCAGCCTCTTGAGGTTTCCCCCATCGACGTATTCCATGACTATGTAGGCTACGCACTCCTCATCCCCCGGTTCGACCGTGTGGACGGCGACGATGTTGGGATGCCCCCATAGCTTCCCCATAAACCTCATCTCGTCCAAGACATACCTGATCGATCGCTCATCATATCGATCCCTCTGAAGCGCCTTTATGGCGACGGATCTATCGCAAAACACATCCTGAGCCTTGAAGACCGAGCCGAAGGTTCCGTTGCCCAAAAACCGCTCTATTCTGTATTTCCCAAGCAATACCTGATTCAGGATCATCTCGTTCACACCAGCCTATCCAGCAGATAGGCGAGACAAAGCGCCAGGCCGAAGGAAAGATGAAGCATAACCGTTGCGGCGTTCGCCGGGATTAAGTTCATCGGATCGTCGTATTTTGACAGGGCTACCTTGGCGCTTTTGAAAGCTATGGGGAGGGTGACCAGAGCTATCGCCACCCAGGGGATGCCGAGGAGGATAAGCCAGATATAGGAAAAGGCCAACATCCCGACATAGATGTAGGCCGATCTTCTCAATCCCAGCCTGACCACAAGCGTTCTTTTGCCTACGGCGGCGTCCGCGTCGTAGTCAGGGAACTCGTTTATCCATAGCACGGCGGCTATCAGGAGCGATACCGGCACAGAGGCGATGACCGGCCGCAGGGAGAGAAATCCCGTTTGAACGTAATATGAGCCGAGGACGACGAGGATTCCGAAATTCAGCCCGACCATCATCTCGCCGAGACCGTGATAACCGAACCTTATGGGCATGGCGGTATAGAAGAATCCTGAGAACACTCCGATGAGACCCAAATAGAGGATAACATTTCCCGGGCGTCTCCAGTTGAGATAGAGCCCTATGAGACACCCTAGGGTGAACCACGATAGCGAGTAGATTAAAATCCCTCTTGGCGAAATCAGCCCATCCTGAATCACCCTGCTTCCGCCGCTGAAGGGCGTAGGATTGGAGTTCAGCTCGTCGTTGCCGGAGAGATGATCGAAGTAATCGTTTGCGAGGTTCGTTCCGGCATGTAGGGCGATCACGCCTATCAACGTGAGGATCAGATCCGGAACCGATATCCTGCCCGTATGGCTATAGGCCACGGCGGCGCCCAAAAGGACGGGGACAACGGAGGCGGTGAAGAAGGGAGCTCGTAGCGCTTTAACCCACCTGTTCATCGGGCACCTCCAGCGGCAGTTTCAACGTAAACTTGGAGCCCTCCCCGGGTTTGCTCTCCACCTCGATATCTCCTCCCATCAATCTTGCCAACCTTTTCGATATGCTCAACCCCAACCCGTATCCGTCCGCCTCTGGGATCAATTGCACGAACTCCTTGAAAAGCTTCCCGATATCCTCCTCTTCGATTCCAGGGCCGGTGTCGATCACGGAAAGCTCGATCCACCTTCCGTTATCCGAAGGTTCGCATCTGAGCTCCACATATCCCCGTTCGGTGAATTTGATGGCGTTTGAGAGCAGGTTGAGCAGTATCTGCCTGAGCTTGACCGTGTCGGTCAGTATGCTTTTGAGGGAGGGATCGACGGAAAATCTGAGATCTAACCCCTTCTCCCTCGCCATCGGCTCGACGGTTCTGATCGTATTCGCCACGAACTCGGGCAGATAACATCTCCCGATCTCCACCTTCACCTTTCCGGAGTCTATCCTGGAGATGTCCAGCACGTCATTGACGAGCTTGAGGAGATGTTGGGCGTTTCTGTGGATCATCTCAACGGCCGCCTGAACCTCGCCGTTCACCTCGCCCATCAGCCCTTGCAGGATGGCATCTGAGAGGGCGATGATAGAGGTGAGCGGAGTTCGCATCTCATGGGTCATATCTGAGATAAAGCCGGATTCCCTTCGATTGAAATCATCCATCTCGACAAGCCTCCACGAACGATCTAAAGAGAGCCGCTGCCTCAGGGTGTCTATGCCACATCATCTCCGGATGAAACTGGACGCCGAGCACGTATTTGTGCCGGGGGCTCTCTATCGCCTCGATGATACCGTCGAGCGATGTGGCTGAGACCACAAACCCCTCCGCGGGCATCTTGACGGCCTGGTGATGATAGGAATTGACATGGATCACGGATTTGCCGATTATCTTGTGCAGCAGGCTTCCTTCGACCACCTTTATGGTGTGGGAGCCGTACCATCCGGCAGCTCTCTGACGATGTTTCAGTACCTCGCCGGAGTGCTGGCTGAGATCTTGATAGAGCGTTCCTCCGGCGGCCACGTTCAGAACTTGTATCCCCCTGCATATGGCGAAAAGGGGCAGATCCCTCTCCAGAGCTAGTTTCGTAAGCTCCATCTCGACCATATCCCTCTCGAGATCGACTGCCCCAAGCCTCTGATGTGGCTCCTCGCCGAAGAAATGGGGTGAGATGTCACCGCCGCCGGAGAGCAGAAG
>CAZHVH010000295.1:0-4722 GCA_964535855.1 uncultured bacterium | reverse complement strand
CCGATGATGCCGATGTGAGGGTGGAGATATTCGACCTTTCGGGCAGGCTGATCCGCACGCTGGATCTGGGACATCTCTCCGCCGGGCACTATGTTGATCGTGCCTCGGCAGCCTATTGGGATGGCCGCAACGGCGCTGGAGAGAGGGTCGCAAGCGGTGTGTATCTGTATCGCTTCAGCGCCGGCGATTACTCGGCCGTGAGGAGGATGGTGATTCTGAAATAAGGAACGAGGAACTAGGAGAGAGGAACCAGGATTTCATCATCCCTCGTTCCTGGTTCCTCGATCCTCGTTCCTGCAAATGACGGCGAAGCCAAATGACCTAATGACTATAAATGACGGTTTCTCAAGTTGACTGCTTTTCCCGGATTTATCAGATGGCCTCATGATGAAAGATCCCTATGACCCCCAATGATTCATGGGGCCTCTCTGGGTGAAGAGGGAGCGGGGAATCCATTCCTTGCTCCCTATTTTTACCTCATGGGATCTAAGACACAAGTTTTCGCTCTCCGTTTTAAGTAAGGGGCAAGCTGGTTTGGATCGGGGGGTTAAAGATGGTTCGGAGAAGGATCATAAATCTCGGAGAGCTGATGCTTCTTATGATGCTTCTTATAGTGTTTATCTTGATCTCCCCCGCTATCTCAGCCTGGGCCGCGCCCCCCAACGACATAAAAAGCGCTATTGACAAGGGAATCGAATGGTTGGAGGCGAATCAAAGCACAAAACAGGTGACCGTCAACAATCGGCAGGTGACGGGAGGATACTGGGAAGTGTCCGGCAACAAACCGAACGTCGGCATCACTTCGCTAGGTGTGCTTGCCTTCCTCGGAGCGGGCTATGATCTGTCCGAACCTGCCGTGCAGAACGCCCTCAATTATATTCTATCCCAGCAACAAAATGATGGGGGGATATACACAGGATATTGGTTATATCGGATGTATGAGACCGCAATGGCGGTGACGACGTTAGCGGCGGCGTATCGGCTGAATCACGATTCCTACTATGCGAGCGTGATCAAAAAGGCCGTGACGGATTATATCCTCCCCGGTCAGAACACCACAGGTGGCTGGCGCTATACTAAAGATTCCACCGACGCTGATATGTCCGTGACCCAATGGGTCACCTGGGCATTGCATGAAGCAGAGGCAACCGGCATATATGATGTCCCGGACAGCGTGTGGTGGGGCGCGCTTCAGTTCGCCGAGAGCGTTCGCTCCGGTGACTCTTCTTCCTCAGAGCGCGGGTACGGCTATCAATCCAGGACCGCAAAAGGAAGCATGACGGCGGCGGGGATCTGGACGGTGCGGTTCGCGGGGGTATCCGCGGACGATGAGCGCGTCACCAAAGCGTTTAAGTGGCTTGAGAGTCATTACGACCTGACAACAGCTACCGATTTGTATTACCTCACCAGCTTCGCCAAGGCCGCCATACTGGGTAATACGATGAAATTAGGCACGTATAACTGGTATGATGACCTATCGACGAATCTGGTAAATCGGCAGATTAAAGCAAATTCATCTCAAGGTTATTGGGAAAACACCGGCCGTTACGTAGGTGATTCAGATGAGGCGGCGACTATATTCGCCCTGCTAGCGCTGGAGACACGCATGCTGCCGACAAGGAAGCAGCTTAAGATACAGTTTATAGCCTCCACCAACGTAGACCTCTATGTTGTAGATCCCCTGGGCAATCTCACCGGCCCTAGCTCCCCCATTGAGCTAACACCTATGGCTGGAACCTACATCGTTAAACTCGTCGGAAAAGAATCTGGAATTTGCGAGCTGACCGTTAACGGGTATGAGGATAATAAACTTACCAGCACCCAGACGGTCTCCGGCCCCATTTGCCCAGGCCTTGTCAAATCGACAACAGTCGTCGTCACAGCGATCGCAGGAGCCCTTACCATCTTCGTCGATCCACTGAAGGATAACGCCAAAATGTCAGTGGAGCCCACGGAGGTGGTGCTCGTGGTCAAAGCCAGCGATAAAGGAGGCGGAAAGATCACTGTAGATATCGATGATAGCAGGCAGATCACCATAAGAGAGATAACGGGCAGGGAGGATATTAAGGATCTTAGCGTGGAATGTAACGGGATCCCCGGGAACGTCCTGTCCCTCACATGGCCTTCGACCATACCTGCTGGTGGAAGCGGAACGTTAACAGTCACCGTTTCCCAGGGGACGGAAGTTGCCAAGGCAAGCTATTCCGGAACGCTTACATTGAAACCCTCGAACGCCTGTCCAAAGGAGATCTCGATTACGTTGAATCGAGGACTTAAAGAAACATGGGTGTCTGACAAGTATTCGGAAACCGGATCGAATGAAGGACATGTCTGGAATCAGGATGCCTTTCCAGAGATTCAATCGGGGATCAACAAGGTCTATGCTGGCGGTGCAGTACATGTTCGAGCGGGCGAATACAGTAAGGATGTGAATATCGATCGCAGGATCACGATATATCTCGATGCAGGATCTACGATCCTCACCGGCGATATCGATAATAGCCATGGGGGATCTTTCATAGCTGATACCCGATCCACCATCCATTTTCAAAAGGGGGGAGTGCAGAAAATCATCCTTGGATCCTCAGGGACGGTGCAGCTTGGCGATGTGTATGTTCAGCAGGGTGCAACGGGAAGCACTAATCTCTATGTACAAGGTCCCGGCACGCTGACGATCCGCGGAAACCTATATATCGGACATGGCCAGCTCTTTGATGCTCCAGGAGGAGCAATCGTGGTTGTCACCGGTGATGTATATAATGCCGGCACCATCGTCATTCGGGATGAGGATAGAATTATCACCGGGAAGTTCACAAACACAGGTGTGGTTTACATCGGAGATAGTCTAACCGCCGGCACTCTTCAGGTGGGCTCACTCGACCATGAGGGAGACCAGACCACAAAAGAGCTGGGCTCCATCATCTTCTCCGACAACACTTCTAACCTCCTCATCGTTCAGGGCGATATCCGGCTTACCGGAACCTTCGACCCCGGCAAAGGAACCGTCCGGCTCACTGGGAGCGGCATCCTCAGCGATAAGACCGGGAGCTTCTACAACCTCGAGATCACAGGAGGCACCCGCACCCTGGAGACGGATCTGCACGTGACCAACAACCTCGCCGTCGGAGCCTCCTTCGCAGCGGGGACAAGCGTGAGCGCTTCCATCCTCAACTGCCAGGGCTATGACGTCACGGTGGAGGGCACCGCCTACATCGCATCCAAGCCCGCTGGAGGAAGCGGGCCTGCCACGGCCATCATGGAAGCCACAGGCGGAGAACATACCATCGGCACAATGATCATCGGCGATCGGGGCACATATGATAACGCTGACCATGATGTCACACTGAACGTAGTCGGAACGCTGACCAACTCGGGCACAACCATCCTGGGCAGTGGCTCCGTCAGCGCAGCATCGGTGACCAACTCCGGCCAGCTTACATCCACTTCCGGCAGCCTGAGCGTGCAGGGCGATTTCGATAACACCGGAACCTTCAACCACAACAACGGCACGGTCATCCTCGCCGATGCAGGCACCCTCACCACGAACGGAGCTACCTTCTACAACATCATCAAAAGGGGATATGGGACAACCACCAAACTGAAGGGCGACCTCACCATGCTAGGCGCTTTGACTGTGGAATCGGGCACCTTCAAAGCATACGACGGCTCAAATTGGTATGACATCACCGTCTCAGGAGATGTCACCGTGGATGGGGTATTGACCATAGGAGGTGCCACAGGCAGCGCCGATCTGATTCTGAATCCCTCCGCCGGCGTCACTCAGACGTTTGATCCCGGCACTCCTTCCTCAAGCTATTACGATATCATCAAGAGGGGGGAGGGAACCACTCAGCTCATCAACAACCCGATATCGATGAGCGGTGATCTGACCGTGGAGGCTGGCACGTTCGACATGGGAGATCAGAAGGTGACCGTGTCCGGTAATCTCTCCACCAATGACACCGCTCTCCTGACAGGAGGCAGCCAGTTGGTCGTCTCAAGCGCGCAGACCATCGCTGCGGGGAGCACACTCAATTTCGGCGATTGTAGTATCATCTTTAAGGACAATGTCACGGTGAGCGGCCGGATGACGGCCACGGGAGGGTCACAGACCTATCTGGGCTCGACAGGCCTGACGATCAACAGCGGCGGCGTTCTCGACTTCGGCACCAGCGACATAACGGTGGATATCATCGGCACCCTGTCGAATTCCGGCATCGCCATCCTGGGAAGCGGCTCCGTCAGTGCCGGCAAGGTGACCAACACAGGGCAGATGACCCTGACATCGGACAACCTGACCGTCGGTGGTGATTTTAGTAACTCCGGAATCATCAACCACAACGACGGCACGATAACCTTCACCGATACAGCCACCTTCACCACAGGCGGAGACTCAGTCGAATACAACAATATCACACTGAACGGCCACGGGATCACCCTCACGCTGAGCGGTAACCTCAAAATGGTAGGAGACCTCAACATAGAATCAGGAAAACTCGATGCGAGCAACAACAACATCACCGTATCAGGTGACGTCAGCGTAGGAGGCAACACCCTGGACATGGGAACAGGCGACCTCATACTCAATCCCCCTGCGGACACAACCCAGACCTTCGACCCAGGAACATCATCTTCAAGCTATGACGACATCTACAAACGAGGGGACGGAACCACTCAGCTCATCAACAACCCGCTTGAACCAGCAGGAAACCTCACCATAGA
>CAZHVH010000294.1:1541-4730 GCA_964535855.1 uncultured bacterium | reverse complement strand
TTCCTCGTTCCTTCTTCGACACACTTTCGGTCAACTGCTGAGGGGCTCCCATTGATTCCAGACTATATCGCCGTATCCTTGGGATATCATTTTACACTATTTCCCTCCGTTTGAAAACCCCCGGCGGGTGCATAAGTAGGGGCGAGGCATTCGAGGAATGCCTCGCCCCTACAACGGCGGGATTATCAATCCACGAATATCTCCCTGCCCGATGGGAAGGAGAAAAGCCTGAAGTCCTCTATGTGCATATCGGGGTCCATCTCCATCTCGATCTTAAATCCGAGCTGATCCTGAAGTTTTTTGAGCTTATCGCTTTCCCTCGTCATTATCCTCTCGACGATCGACTCGTTGGCTATAACCTTGATCCCCCTGCATCTTTCGATCTTGCTGCTCGCCTTTCTCACCGCCCTGAAGATCTGGATCACGATCGTATCCTGTGACAGTATCATTCCGGAGCCATCACAATAGGGACATGTCTGGCAGAGCATGGTGTTGAGGCTGGGTTTGGACCGCTGTCTGGTCATCTCCACGAGCCCCAGCTCGGTGAATTTCAGTATGTTCGACCTGGATCGATCCCTCTTCAGGTTTTCCTCCAGCGTTTTTATGACCTCCCTCTTATGTCTTCTGTCCTCCATATCGATGAAATCGATGATGATGATCCCTCCCAGATCCCTCAATCTTATCTGTCTGGCTATCTCCTCAGCCGCCTCGAGATTGGTTTTGAGTATGGTGTCGCTGGGGTCCTCCTTGCCGACATATTTACCGGTGTTGACGTCTATCGAGACGAGCGCTTCGGTCTCGTTTATGACGATATGGCCGCCGGACTTGAGCCATATCTTCTGTCTCAGTGCCCTTCTGAGCTCCTTTTCCACCCCATAGGCCTCGAAGAGCGGCTCCTTATCGGTGTAGAGCTTGATCCGATCCTTCATCTCGGGCAATAGCTTCTCCGCGTATGACATCACCCTGTCATAGGATTCCCTGGAGTCAATCAGGAGCTGTGAGACCTCCTCCGTGAGGATATCTCTGACCACCCTGAAGATCAGGCCGAGGTCCTCATGTAGGAGCGCCGGGGCTTTAACCTGATCAGCTTTGCGTAGAATCTGCTGCCACTGATCGTTGAGAAATTCGATCTCCGACCTGAACACCTCTTCGTTTTTACCCTCAGCGGCTGTTCTGACGATATAACCCCTGTTATCCGGGCGGAGCTTCATTATCAGTGTCCTGAGCCTTCTCCGCTCCGAGTCGCTTTCGATCTTTCTGGAGATGCCTATGTTTTCCAGCGTGGGCATATAGACTAGATATCGGCCGGGCAGGGTTATATAGGCGGTCACCCTGGGCCCTTTCATGCCCATGGGTTCCTTGTCCACCTGAACTATGATCTCCTGATCCTGCTTCAGGAGATCGGTTATGGTTTTTCGCTCTCTTGTCTTAGACGATCCGTTTACGAACTCGCCGAACTCGTTGATCGTCCTATAAAGATCGGATATGTGGAGAAAAGCGTTTCGATCCAGGCCGATATCAACGAAAGCGGCCTGCATCCCAGGCAGGATGCTGTTAACCCTGCCCTTGTAGATGTTGTTGAGAATCCTGACCTCGTCCTTCCTCTCCGAATAAAACTCCACGAGAACGCCGTTCTCAAGCAGTGCGACTCTCGTCTCAAACTCGTCGTCGGAAACCAGTATTTCCTTCGTCATGTCTTTAGCCTCCCAGCTTTACATCGGCAGCACCTCCAGCTTTCTCTAGCATTTCGCCCTGGCAACAAGGCCTTTAACCATGCTTGGGCCTCATTATCGCTATCGGGAGTATCATCTCCTCCATCGATATTCCCCCATGTTGGAAACCACCTTTAAATTGCCTCTTGTACTCATGAAACTGGTTGGGGTAGACGAAGTAGAAATCCTCCTTGGCGAGGATGTAGTTTTTGCCCGGGAAGTCGTGAGGTAGCATATACCGTTTGGGCTCGGTTATATGCAACGCTTCATCGGGGTTACAGCCGAGATTCATCCCCACCTTGACCCTCAAGCTGGTGGTGGTATCTCTGTTGCCGAATACCTTCGACGCCCTGTTGCCCAGGATGGAGCCGTGATCCGATGTGACGATCGTCACAGCCTCCTTCTGCGACATTATCTTCAGGATCTGAAAGACGGTCGAATGCTCGAACCATGTCCTCGTCAGAGAGCGAAATGCCGACTCATCAGGAGCCATCTGCTGGAGGATGTCCAATTGTGATCGCTTATGCGTTAATATATCGATGAAATTAACCACCAGGGCTGCCACGGAGATGCGATTGAAGGAGGAAACGCGTTTGAGATACTCCTCCCCGCCCTGGACGTCGAATATCTTGAAATATTGTACCCCGGGCTTAAGCTGAACCCCTAATCTCTGGAGGTTCATCTGAAGGAACCTCTTCTCGTGTCGGTTCGTGCTCTTCTCATCCCCCGGTATCTCCTGCCAGTATTGCGGATATTTCTCCGCTATCTGCCCGGGGAAAAGGCCGCTGAAGATCGCATTCCTGGAATAAAGCGTGGCTGTCGGGAGGATGGAGTAATAATAATCCCTCTGAACGTTAAAATAGGGATATAACAGGGGTTCTATCGCTAACCATTGATCCAGTCTCATACAATCCAGAACTACAAAGAAAACCTGCTCTCTTTCCCTAAGAAGCGGCGCGACATACCTTTCGATCAGATCAACTGAAAGGACGGGACGATTCTCACCTCTCAGCCATTCAAGGTAATTGCGCTCGATATATCTGGCGAAGATCGAATTCAACTCCAGCTTCAGATCCTCATGGGTCTCTCTCAAACCGACCTGGGGGTGGCGATCGAACTCCAGGTCCCAACGGGCCAACGTGAGATAGATCTCGATCCAATCCTCCCAGCTCAAATCCCGATACTTCATCGAGCTTATCCTCTCGAAATCTGCCACATAATCCCGTGGGAGGCTGCCCTGGATGAGCTTCTCCTGATCTAAGATCCTCTTCAGCGTCGATGCGATCTGTTCGGGTCTGAGCGGCTTAACGAGGAAATCATCTATCTTCCGGCCGAGCGCCTCGTTTATCAGCCCCTCATCGCTGTTCTGAGTGACCATGATGATGGGAACGGAGGGATCGATTCTGCGCAACCGTTCGAGCGTGGATATCCCGTCCAGGCCGGGCATCATCTGATCGAGCAGCACGGCATCATATCC
>CAZHVH010000294.1:0-1441 GCA_964535855.1 uncultured bacterium | reverse complement strand
CCCTCAGGACCGGTTTCAACCAGCGAGAGCTTTCCGCCGTGGTAATCCTCTACGATTCTCTTGGCCAGCGCGAGACCCAGCCCCCAGCCGTGCTTCTTGGTCGTATAGCCGGGCTGAAAGATCTTATTCCTGGCCTTACGAGGTATCCCCCTACCGTTATCTGAATAGATCACGACGATCTGGTTTCGCTTTGGATCGTGCTTCGTCTTGATCCTTATGACTCCGATATCTTTATCGAACGCGTCGAGGGAATTCTTGATGAGATTCTCGATCACCCACCCCATCAATACGTCGTTTATCATCGCCAGGGGGATCTGAGGATCGTAATCCTCAACGATCTCCACCTTTCTCCTCCGGAATGAGATCCTCTTACGATAGTATTCAACCGCCTGATGGATCACATCTGAGATCTTCATCGGCTCCAGTTTAGGTGTAGAGCCTATCTCACCGAACCTCGCTGTGACCTTACGAAGCCGCTCCAGATCCTCCTCCATCTCGTCCAACATCTCGCTTAATTCCTCGTTTCCCCTGAGCTTTTCCCCGAGCATCTCCGCCCAACCCATTAGGGATGATATAGGCGTTCCGAGCTGATGAGCGGTCTCGCGGGCCAATCCGCCCCATACGGCCGCCTGCTCGGCCTGTTTCGAGCGGCGGTACATCCAGAAACCCATTCCCAGAAATCCGGTTATCAGGACGGTCTGCAGGAAAGGCATCACCAGCAATTCGTTATACCTGCCTATGGAGTAATGGAAATATCCCTCCCGATATCCGGGGTTTATCTGCACGGTAACCGACCGGTCGTGTTCTCCGGCATCCCTGACGAACGCCCTCGCCCTTGCAACCTCCTGAGGTGCATCGCCGGCCGTCTTAAACTCGCCCCATATCCGCCAGAACAGGGGGTTCCCGTTGACGTCCGTGAACACGAAGGGGAGTTTGTCGGCCTTATCCGCCGAGACATCCCCATAGTACATATATCCGACGATGATCCTATCCTCCATGACATATCTGGTGGGGATTTTCTGATGGAGTCTGTCCATTTTAGCCAGCATCCGTGCGAGCCTGCTTATCTCCTGGGGATTCAACGGCTCATCCCTCTGTATCTTCCCCTCCAGTTCCGGATCTAAACCCCTCGCTATTATAGGCTGATTGGTGAGCTTGTCCGTGATTATGAATGAAAGCTTGTTCGAGCGCATCATATCACGGACGATTTGGCTCACCATATTGCTGAGCCTCTGATCATCTATGGAAGGCAGGTAGGCGGCCAACTCGGCCAATGACAATGCCATCATCTCGCTATCGCGCTCCAGCTTCTTAACTATGGTGTTGGTGTAATAGAGGAACAGGATCAGGAGGAGCATCAGAACGATTATGACGTATCCTATGAGGAAGCTCTTGCTTCTATAGTTGATCTGAAAAAGCGATCTACTCCGCATCTCAATCC
>CAZHVH010000293.1:0-4733 GCA_964535855.1 uncultured bacterium | reverse complement strand
ATAGGTGGAAGACGAATCAACATCGCCAAGGGATTGGAACTGTTCCTTGGGATAACCGTCCTGAGCATCACGCTTCTGTTCGCCTTCATGGGCAGGGAGATGGTGAGGTATCTTACATCGCTCAGGCCCTCATATGCCCTGGTGGGGGCGGGGCTGGCCTTTCTGATGTGGTGCTCGTCGGCGATGAAATTTCACCTTCTGCTCAAAGGCGTTGGGGAGAGGGTGAGCTTTTGGAGATCCTTTCAGGCTTTTATGGCCAACCTGTTTATGGGAGCTATAACCCCATCTCAAACCGGAGGGGGGCTCGCTCAGATATATCTTCTGACCAGAGCGGGCGTCCCAGCGGGGAAGGCCTTTATAGCCTGCACTACGGGGGCGGGGTTCACCATATTAGCCCTTTTCAGCTCGGCGGTCATCATACTTATATTGAACCATGGATTTATCTTTCAACTCGGATATCTCCTGAGGGCCTCGCTTATATTCGCCACCCTGCTATTCATCTTCTTTCTCTCGCTCTTCATCCTAGCTATAGTGAGGATGAAACTTTTCAAAAGGCTGTTCGGACATGCTTTCCTGGCGATCGGGAAGGTGCTCAGGTTGAAACATAGGATAACCTACACGAAAAAGATGTTGAGAACGCTGGAGCTGTTTTCGGAGAGCATAAAGATCTATTCCACCACACACGCCCACTTGACCCTCCTGGCCGCCCTATTCAGCTATATATCCCTGGGAATTTACTGTCTGATGGCCAGTGTGATCCTATCGGGGCTTGGGCTCAACCACTCGATCCTAAACGTCGTGCTGATCCAGATGCTTCTCAGCTTCATCGCCTATTTCAGCCCTAGTCCTGGGGCGAGTGGTGTGGCCGAGGGAGGCAGTTATCTGCTGATGTCAGGTATCATCCCAAACTCGGCCATGAGGGGGGCATATACGCTTCTATGGCGCTTTTTCACGAATTACATGGGAGTTACCGTGGGCGGATTGCTTTTCATGTATGCCCTCAACTCCGGCAAGAAGCGTTTTCAAAAGCTGAGGTAGAACGGGTCTCTGGTATGTTCCGCCAGATCCTCCATCTGTTTCTGTGTGCCGATGACGATCAGCACGTCGCCCGGCTTGAACCTTCTGTTGGGAGCCGGATTGTATATGAACTGCTTCGTTTCTCCGTCCCGTATAGCCACGATCGTCATGCCGACTTTCGCGGGGATATTCGCCTGCGATAACGTCTGACCGATGAGGGATGAGCCGGGGCGGATGGTGGTCTCCGAAAACCTCGTTACGGTTTGCAGTCTAAGCATCTCGTCGAGAAAGCTTATAACGCCGGGCATGAATAGAAAGGAGATCACGCGGCTAACGCCTATCTCCTCCGGAATTATCACCGCATCGGCGCCTGCTCTGACCAGTTTGGGCTTGCTGGTTTCCTCGACCGCCTTGGAGACGACCATAAGATCGGGGTTGAGGCTCTTCGCCGTGATGACCAGAAAGAGATTGTCCCTGTCGGCGGAGAGGGCAGCGCATAGCCCTCTGGCGTTTCCGATCTCCGCCTCATGTAGGACATCTTCGTCCGTGGCATCTCCTTCGATGTAGCGAAACTCGCGCGTCTCAAGGAGCTGTTTCAACCTCTCCCCGTTATATTCTATCACGATGAACTCCATCCCCATCTGGATAAGCTCGTCTATCACATAAACCCCCGTATCCCCTGCTCCGCAGACGATGAAATGGTTTTTCATGAGAACCACCTCGAGACAAGCTCCGTATCGCCTATGATCTTCCCCAATTTCGATATCTGACCCTTTGATCCTATAACCACAAGCCCATCGCCAGGGAGAAGCGTGAAATCGGATGGTGGATTATATATAATCTCTTTGCCCCTCCTGATGGCGAAGACGGTAAGTCCCGTCTCGGATCTGATCCGCGTTTCCCTCAGCGATTTTCCAACAAGGGGAGATCCTTCAGGCAGCTTCGCCTCCACCATCTTATAAACGGGGTCCGCCCTTATCCTATCCAGGAATTCCACAACGTTAGGTCTGATCAGGATTGAGGCTATCTTGAGCCCTCCCAGGTAATCCGGGATGATCACGTAATCGGCTCCCGATTTACGTATCTTAGCGATGGATTTCGACTCCACGGCTTTCGAGACGATGGTGAGCTTCGGGTTGAGCGTTCTGGCCGAAAGGGTCACGAAAAGGTTATCTCTGTCATCGGAGAGGATGGATATAAGCGCTTTGGCCCTCTCGATCCCCGCCATATGTAGCACCTCATCGTCCGAAGCGTTCCCCACTATGTAGAGAAAAGATCTCACTCTCAAAAGTTCTTTGATCCTCTCCTCGTTTTTGTCTATCACGACGAATGGGACTTTCCTGGAAGAGAGGGAATCGATCACGTGCACTCCCGTGCCGCCGGCCCCGCAAATTATGTAATGATCTCTGAGCTTTGAGATCTTCTTCCCCATCCTGCGTCGCCTCAGCACATCGCTGAGATGTCCCTCGACCACGAATCCAACCAGCGAGCTGGCTCCAAAGGCGAAAATGCCTATACCGGTTATTATCAAGGCGATGGTGAAGATCTTAGCTGGCGTCGATTCCGAAAAGATCCCATAGTCGGAGTATCCGACGGTGGTCAACGTGATAGCGGTCATATAAAGGGATTTGAGCCAAGACCAATCCGGCATGATCAGCTTATATCCCACCGATCCTATGAAGAACTCGAGCAAAATCATCAGACCGGTTATCACCAGGTTTCTGTAGGATTGCATCTTCATTTTCTACTCTCCTTTTTTGATTCCATGTCTCTTCATCTTCCTCCAGAGGGTTGGTCTGCTGATGCCCAGGATATTCGCGGCCTCGCCTATACGCCATCCCGTCTCCTCCAAAACTCTGATGATAACGGCTCTCTCGGCAGCCTCAAGGGGATTCTCCCCTGGCTGCAGGTTGAAAAACGGGGCTATTCCGGGGAACGAATCGCCTTTTCTGATCTCCAAGGGAAGGTGCTCCGGCATTATGAGTCCCCCGCGGCAGTGGACGAAGGCATGTTCGATGGCGTTTTCAAGCTCCCTCACGTTACCAGGCCAGTTATAGCGTAGGATCAGATCCATCGCCTGTTGTGATATCCCCTCGATCTGTTTGCCGAACTCCCCGTTGAACCTGTCGATGAAGAACCTCACCAGTAGCGGTATATCCTCTCGTCTTTCCCTAAGGGGGGGCACTTCGATGGAGATCACATTCAGTCGGTAGAAGAGATCCTCCCTGAACCTGCCCGCTTTCACCTCCTCGCGCAGATCCTTATTCGTTGCGGCGATGATGCGCACATCCACTTTTATAGTCTTCGTTCCTCCGATCCTCTCGAACTCCTTGTCCTCTATGGCGCGCAGAAGCTTCGCCTGCAGGTGAGAAGGTATCTCGGCTATCTCGTCGAGGAATATCGTGCCTCTATCCGCCAGCTCAAACCTGCCGGGTTTATCCGCCACCGCCCCCGTGAATGCCCCTTTAACATGTCCGAAGAGCTCGCTCTCCAGCAACGGCTCCGGCAGGGCCGCGCAGTTGACGGTTACAAACGGACCATCCGCCCGATGGCTGTTGAGATGGATCGCCCGTGCGATCACACCCTTCCCCGTTCCAGTCTCGCCCTGGATCAGAACCGTCACATCGTTTTCGGCGAGCATCTCTATCTGTTCGAATATCTCCTGCATCCTACGGGATTTGCCTATGAGCTGGCCGAACTGATACCTCTCCTGAAGCTCCATCTCTAGCCATTTGAGCTGCGATATATCCCTGAACGTCTCCACTGCCCCCATGATCCCCCCATCGTCATCCATGAGTATTGAGGCGCTCACGCTGACCGGTATCTGGATCCCATCCTTTCGGGTGATAATCACCTCATAGTTGGTCACCGGCTCTCCCGTTTCAAGCGCCCGACGTATCGCACAGTCATAATCGCATACGTTGGTTCTGAACACCTCCCTGCACACCCTGCCTATGGCCTCCTCGGCTGAAAATCCGGTTATCCTTTCAGCGGCCTTGTTGAAAAGCTCTATCCGCCAATCGGTGTTTATGGTGAAAACGCCATCGGCTATATTGTCGAGTATCAGCTCGAACTTTCTCCTGTCATCCATCGGCTTTTTCTCCCCAAGGGGGAAAATTAGGTTTGAATTTCCCTTACATCTATGATATCATCAATTTTAAGCCCGATGCAACTGTCAAAAAGTGTGATATAATCATCTACCGAAGGAGGAGGAAAATGAACAAGGTAGTGGTATTCACGGCGATGTTGTTTCTCGCCGTTCTTTCGGCCATGGCAGCTCAGGGACCGGAGTGGACGTTTGACGGGCCTGATGCCGCCCAGGAGCTGAAGAACTGGGTGGACCTCAATCAGCTTGAGCCTTTGAAGATCGAAACGGTGAAGGATCAGGACGGCCTGGATCGCAAGGTGCTCATAACCAAATCGCTTGGGGGAGATCCCTATATGTTCCCAGGCGGCGGGTGGAACCAGGCCGACTACGATCCCTTCAGCGGCAAGGAGCATCCCGTGCTTTACCTCGGCGTGAGGGTCAATACGCCCAATAGGTGGCAGATCTACTGGGTGTCAAAGGAGGACGGAAACTGGAGCGAGGCGCAACATCAGGATTTCGACGTCAACGCCGTGGATGAGTTCCAGGATATCAAGGTCGAAATAACGGCGGGCGATTGGCAGAAGAAGACCATACTCAGATTCAGGATAGATCCCGGAACCTCCGCGGG
>CAZHVH010000292.1:0-4749 GCA_964535855.1 uncultured bacterium | reverse complement strand
ATCTGTATTATAACCCCTTATCCTTCGGAAAGCCAACTCTTCGATGGTTGAATCCAGATTTAGGCTTTACGTCGTCATCGTTTTGACCTCCGACGTATATATCCGCTTCAATTCTATCCCGTGAGCTGGCACCGTGTAAGGAGGGGAAAAGAAGCGTGTTAGATCCCACGGGAAAAGCCCTTCGGGTGCTCTTCCCGCGGGGCGTTGATCCTCAAGGAGGAAACGCAGAGAGAATCAACGTCGAATTGATATCACGAAGTTCCTCCCCAATCCGTCTACCCCCGACCCGTGCTCTCGATACCGTCTGTCCAGGATATTCTCCACGGCGAACGTGAGCTTCAACCCGTAAAGCTCCATCCCAGCCCTGAAGTTGAGCGTGTACCACCCCGGCGTGCCCGCCCTCGGGTCTTCGACCTTCGTGTTGCGGGTCGTTCCGGGGATACGCGGATCACGGATATCGCCCGATGAGAGCCGGGTCTGTTTCGTAGCTCCTCTCGCAAAGAACTCATACCACGTTCGATCGTTGGGCTCCCAGAGGATCCCGATCATCCCCCTCAGAGGTTGCTCGCGGCGTATAGGCTCTCCGCTTTCGACGTCCTTTCCCCTTGTGAACATAAAGTTGCCGTAAAGAGTCAACCCCTCTTTCAGCGTGAAGTTCGCCTCGGACTCCACTCCCCTTATGATGGCCTCCTTGATGTTCGTGTGCACGAATATATCTACGCCCGGATGTTCGGCCTGAAGATCTCTATAGAACTTGGGTATCTCTCCGCCGAAGTATTCGGCGACCGGGACCCTTGTCACCAGATCGGATATCCTCATCTGATAGAGCGCGACCGAGCCGGAGAACCTCTCCTTCATGAACTTGATCCCGGCCTCAAGGGAGAGGCTTTTTTCAGGGCCGATATCCGGATTCGGGGCGTCTATCCCCTCGTTTGTGACCTCGACCGCGGTGGTATCGTTTAAGCTCGGCGCTCGGAATCCCTGTGCCACGCTGGCGTAGAGGTTCAACCCCTCGAGCAGGTTGAAGATAACCCCCGCGTTACCCGTCAGGGCGTTCCCGCCGCTCTCCAGCACGCCGAACATCGGATCGCGCGGGCTCAGATCGGATTTGGTTTTATAGTGGGTGAACCTCTCGCCCAAAACCGCCTGCAACCTATCGGTGATCTTGAGCTCGGCTTGACCGAAAAGGTTCAGATCCCAAAACTGCGATCCGTCCGGGAATCTCCCCCAGTTCATCCTCTTCACCTCGCCGGTTTTGAGGTTTACCGTCTCGCTCCAGCTATCCAGGCGATCGATGTAAAAATCCAGCCCCGCGGTCAACCGGTGTTTTGAGATCTCCTTCAGGAACTGAGTCGAGATGCCGATCGTATGGACCGTATCCCGTTTTTCGGATTCCTTAGAGCTTCCGCTTTTGCGGGATTTACGTCCCTCCTCCTGCCTATGATATGAGAGGATCACGGAGAGAGGTTTCAATTTGTATTTGAGGTAGACCATATCCCTGTTTTGGGGTGAGAAGAGGTAGGTCTCATACTGTTTCGTGGAGATCTTGTCATACCTCGGGACTTCGGGCTGTCGGGAGAGCTGATATCCGATTTTGGCCTCACCGTCTCCCAGTTTGGCTTTGACCTTGGCATCGGCGGTGTATCCCCTCCAATTGGTGGACGATTCGACATCCACCGTCCACGCTCCCTCCGGCAAATTTTCGGGGGAGGGATCGGAGGTTATGATGAATTTCCTGGTTTTGAAGTGGATGTCAGCGCCTTTTCCGGGATGAACGTCTCCGACATCCCTGAGAGCGCCCTCGAGGAGGAATGTCAGCTTCGGCGAGCTCCCTTCCAATCCGAGGCCGATCGATCTCTCCCTGTTTGCGCTTGCGAGCTTCGTGGAGAGAAGAGGCTTTACGATCCATCCTTTATCGGAGAAGGCGGGCTCCCTTGTGAAGACGTTTATCACGCCTCCCATCGCCGAACTGCCGTAAAGGGATGAACTGGAGCCGCGCAGGACCTCGATCCTCCCGACGGAGATCGCCGGGATGGTCGCCAGATACTGATTCGGCCCCGAACGGAACGTGGAGTTGTTTAACCTGACCCCATCGACCATGATCAAAGTGTGATACCCCGTCAGGTTTCGGATTAAGGGCGACCCCTGCCCTGGTGTCGTCACCTGAGCGAAGATCCCCGTTTCCTCCTTCAACATCTCCGGGGTTGTCGTGGCGAAGAGGTTTACCCTCTCCAGCTCCTCAGAAGATAGGACGGATATGGATCGCGGCGTCCAGAAAAGGCTCCTCTCCGATCTGGTTCCCGTTACGACTATCTCCCGAAGCTTCACCTGGGAATAGGAGAGCGCTGTTATGCAGACGAATAGAAATGAAAGTAGAAGAAGAGACAAGGTTTTCTTCATCCCTGCACCTCCCTCAAATTGGAATTCGCTCATATTATCGTTTAAGTGTAGCAGAGATCTGAGAGGTCAGAAGAGCTTATTTCTCAGAGTTGGAAGGAGACAGGAAGCAGGAGGCAGGGGAAAATCTATATTTCTGTCTCCTGTTTCCTGCCTCCTGTCTCCTATCGGTGATAACCGCTACACTCAAGGGAAATAAGAGCGATTAGAATTTAACCCTTATCCCGAAGGTGGGGAGTATCGGCAGATAATGCTCCTCCACCCTTTCATATCTGACCTGGCCGTTCGGCCCTTCTATTTTCGACCATGAGTATTCATGGACGTTTTGGCGGTTATACAGGTTCATCACCTGCAGGTAGAGGTTCAACTGCCACCGTCTGAATTTGAATTCCCTGGAGAATCTGAGATCCAAGCTGTGATAGCTCGGCAATCTCTCGGCATATGGATCGCCATATCTTTTGACCCATTCCCCGTTCACCTTCTCATACCAGCTATCGGTATAGGGGTTGCCGGTGTGAAATCGCCACGATAGGTTCAACACGCCGTATCCCGTTCTGTAGTTGAGGTCGATTCCCAAAGTATGTCTTTGATCGAAGGGCCTGAAAAACTCCCCGGCATCGCTATGGGCTTTGGCGACCGAATAGGTATAACCTAACATCCAGGAGAGCCTATCGGAGAGGATCTGATTCAGAAACACCTCCAGACCGTGCGCGTATCCAGACCTTGCTCTGATGAAGAACCGTTCCTTACGGCCGTAATCCTCTATCCTCCCCACCAGATCCCTCATCTCCTTTCGGTAGGCCTCGGCTTTCAGGAGGAATTTATCGTTCGGTCGATACTCCAGGCCGATTATGTAATGTGCGGCCCTCTGTGGATCGGTTACCTCCGAGATTCCCTCCTCAACCGGCAGCTCTGTGACCCTGACCGGTTGTCTGAACAGGCCCCACGCCCCCTTGATCCTCAGTTTTTCACCGATGGGTAGTGAGAGGGATAAACGAGGTGAGATGGAGAATCTACCGCCGTTGCTCTGATACCACCATCCAAATCCACCGCCCAACCTTGCATCCCCCAGCCCGATCGTATCTTGAAGGTATCCGCGCAGGAACCATCCCGCTAAATCCCCCTTCACGTCGGTCGAGATCCCCTCCTCACTGTGATGGTAATCGTATCTGCCGCAACCGTGCTGGAGCTCGATTCCAGCCCTAGCGATATTTCGTCTCAGATTCAGCGACATATCCGCTTTAGCCCCGACAAAACCTAAGTTTCTATCGTCCACGCCATCTAACCCTTCCCGCTTTCTCCCGTTATACTTGCCAGCGAAGAGGCTTGATGAGATGTTCATCCTCCCGCCCAGCCGCTTATCCCATGAGCTCCATATCATGCCGTTTTCATAGCTGGAGTCCACGTCGTTCTCCCGGCCGATCTCATCTATCAGGTTCGTGTCCTTGGCGTAGAGGAGGTTGATCGAGAGGGCGCTATCGGGGGAAGGGGCAAAGCTGATCTTGTTGAAAAGGTCGAAATATCTCGGCTCAAACTTCTCCTCCGATTGGATCATCTTCATGATGAGATCTATATATCCGCGACGGAGGGAGAGAAGCCAATGGCCGTTTTTGAGCCGGGGCAGAGGAGAGTCGATCATGAGATCGGTGTTGATCAGATCGATTCCGGCCTCAAATCGGGTTTTAGGTGGGATTTGGGATCGGGTGTATATGTCATATACGGCTGAGATCCAATCTCCGTATCTGGGCGGATATCCTCCCATGAAGAGCCTTGCCCTTTGTATCAGGCCGAGGTCGATAGTCGATATCGCCCCGCCGAAATCCTGAAGGTGATACGGCTGATAAAGTGGAATACTGTCAAGCTTGACGCCTATCTCGTTCAGCTCGCCCCCTCTGACGTGAAACCGGGCGCTGAAATCGTTGGCCGTAACCCCCGGGAAGATCTGTGCCGCCCTGTAGACGTCGTTGTCTATCAGCGGCAGCCGGTCCGCTAGATCGCTCGATATCTCACCTAGAGATGGAAACTCCCTGGATATGCCTAAGGAATCCTCAGGTTCGACCAGTATCTCCCTCATCCTTATCCCCTTCCCCTCGACGATGCTGAAGGGGATCTGAGCGACGAACAGGAGAATCAACATCAAAGCTCTGCTCATACTGTTTCTCCTTCCCATTCCATCGATTTAACTCTACCTGCAACAACCGATCTGGATTCTTTCCAGCAAAATTCGTGCCGATAAAACATATAGATATAATCTAGTTTTTGAGGATCAAGGTGCACGAAATGGGGCAGTTTTATCATGCAGGTGCACGATTTCGGGCATTCGATATATTGACAGCATCTTGGAGCTGTGTT
>CAZHVH010000291.1:1221-4757 GCA_964535855.1 uncultured bacterium | reverse complement strand
TCTATCAGATGACGGCCGGTAAGGAGAGGTTCACCAGAAGGCTCGTGATATTGAAGTGAAAATAGAGGGCCGAACATGAGATGAATCTCCCGCGGGGCGCAAAGGCAAGGATTTGCGCCCCGCTCATAAACCGTCTCCGAGTCTGCTTTATCTCCGTCTTAACGCCTCGGTCGGGTCGAGCTTCGCAGCCCTGTTGGCCGGATAGAGCCCGAAGAACAGCCCTATAAAGGCGGATGTGAGAAAGGCCGCCGCCACGGCCCGTATGGAGAGAACGGATGGATAGTTGCTTCCCTTGAAGACGAAGATCGAGACGAGCTTCGCCGTCCCGACCCCAAAAAGCGCCCCGGCCAGTATCCCGATCATCCCGCCCGATATGCTCAAAACGGCCGATTCTATCAGGAATTGGAGCAGTATGTCCCTTCTTTTCGCCCCCACCGCCTTACGAAGCCCTATCTCCCATGTCCGCTCGACGACCGAGACGAGCATTATGTTCATCACCCCTATACCGCCTACGATGAGGGCGATGCTGGCGATCCCACCCAGGAGCCCTTTGATTATGAGCGTAACCTTGCCCACCTCCTTGAGAGCGTCCTTGGCGGTCTCATATTTGAAGGCCACATCGGCGTTCTTATGCCTCCACTTGAGAACCCGCCTCACCTCCTCCAGAGCCTTTTCCACCGTCTCGAAGCTCTCGGCCTGGATGAACATGACCCCGACATATGGAAAGCCGAACATCCTTTTCTGAACGGTTGTGATCGGCATCAGCACCCATTTGTCCCATCCCTGAGTCGCCATCGTATCCCCTTTCTCCTCCATAACCCCCACGATGGTGAACCTCTTTCCGTTTATCCTGATCTGAGCTCCCATCACATCTCCCCCCCTACAGAGCTCCTCCCACAGCTTATATCCTATGACGCACACCATCGAGGTGTCCTCAACATCCCTCTCCGTGATAAACCTGCCCAACTGCGCCGTCCATCTATGTCCCGGCTGATAGGCGGGGGTCACACCTACCCCTTTGGTTCGCATCGACTCTCCATGGTACTCCACCGTGATGGGGATATCGGTCAATTCAGGCGAGACGTTTATCACGTGGGGGCAGGTGGCCTGAATGAGCCGCGCATCCTCATACTCCAGGAAATCGGGAAGCCTATTGGGGACATATTTCCCATCCGGCTGCCTTATCCTGTCCCTCCGATAGACCCACAGCATGTTTGAACCGCCGATCCGCTCGAACTCATAGAGCACGAGCTTTTTGGCGCCGCTGCCGACCGAGACGATCCCCACCACGCCCGCTATGCCGATGATTATGCCGAGCATCGTCAGAAAGGTTCGGAGCCTGTTTTTTCTGAGCGACGAAAAGCCTATGAGTATGGCCTCCGAGATGTTCATTCGTATCTCAAAGCCTCCGCAGGCTCAAGCCTTGAAGCCTTATATGCCGGGTAGAGCCCGAAGAGAAGGCCGACGAAAGCCGAAAACCCGACTCCCAGCATGACGGACTGGGGCGAAACCGTCGACGGCCAACCTGAACCCTTGAATACGAAGAGGTTTATAACCCCTGACATCCCCATCCCTATGAAGACGCCGACCAGTATCCCGATCCCCCCGCCCACCAAACACATGACGAGGGATTCGATCAGGAACTGGAACATGATGTCCCTTCTCTTTGCCCCCACCGCCTTACGTAACCCGATCTCCCTGGTTCGCTCGGTGACCGAGACGAGCATTATGTTCATTATCCCCACGCCACCCACGATCAGGGCTATGGCGGCGATCCCGCCGAGCATCGACTTTATGACGAGGCTCACCTTTTCGACCGCCTGGAGGAACTGTTTGGCGGAGTTGATCTGGAAGAACTCCTCGCCCTTATGTCTTCTCATCAGAAGCACCCGTGTCTCCTGAACCGCCTGATCCACGAGATCATAGCTTTTCGCCTTACACCAGAAGATGTCGACCTGTCTGCCTCCCCTGAACCGCCTTTGAGCTGTGGTGAGCGGGATGAGGATCTCCTCGTCCCTGTCCCATTCGCCTCCGAAGAGCTTGCCTTTCTCCTCCATAACGCCCACCACTGTGAACCTCTGGAAGTTGACCTTTATCTCTCGACCGATCGGGTTGGACTCGCCGAAGAGGTCATGCCACACCTTAACCCCTATGACACAGATCCTCGCCCAGTTGTCCAGGTCGCCCATCGAGATGAAGCGTCCGAAGGCGGTATACCAGTCCTGGGCGGCGGTGAACATCGGGGTAGTCGCCTCGTAGAGCGAGATCCTGGATTTATCCCGATGGGCCAGATACGCGCCGTCCATCACCTCCGGGTTAACGCTTTCGACTGAGGGACAGTTCGCCAGCACGGCCCAGGCATCCTCGAGGGTGAGGTATTCGGTGCTAGGGTTGCGTATCCATCTCCCATCTTTCTGAATCCATCTGGGTTTCTGGACGATGAAGAGGTTCGTTCCGCCGAGCTTTTCGAGCTCGCGGATTATGAGCGTTCTGGCGCCCTCTCCCACCGCCATCATCCCTATCACGGCGGCTACACCTATGATTATCCCCAACATCGTTAGGAAGGATCGGAGCTTATTTCGGAATATTGAGCTTATACCCGCCGATAACCCCTCTGCGATCTTCATCTTCACCCCGAAAGCGCCGCGTAATAGGCGGCGGCTACCGCTTGGCCCAGCTCCGCGTTCGTCTCGCCATCCATCCCCTCAGGTGTCCCCATGGGAAACCCCAGCTCAACCTCATCGGCGATCTCCGGCCTTCGCTTTTTCAATATCTCGCGAGCTCTCTCGATTATGATCCGACCGAATCGGCCGCTGACGACCCTGCCGTATAGGACGATATGTCTTATGTCGGAGTCGCTGTAGATGTCCAGAAACTCCGGCACGCTTAAACCCAGATACTCGCCGATCTTAAGTGGTATCTCCCTAAAGCCCCGCTCGCCCTTCGCCGCCTTATCCTTGATCTCCTCGAGGAAGATCGCCCTTCGTGCCGGCTCATCGAGCCTCATTCCAAGTCCTTCGGCCATCCTGAAGGCGGCGTTCTGCGATAGATAGAATATGGCCGCCCCTCTGAACCTATAGTTTCGATGGATGGGGGCGTTCGGATTGAGGTCCAGGACGGCCTTGCCGGTTTCATTCAGCCCTTCGAGTTCCCCTTTTGAGTTCACGCATCCGAACCCCACCCCCGATCCCATGGATATCCCCAGGATTCCCCCTTTATACCTTCCGTCAACCCTGGCCTGCAACATCGCCGCATCGCCGTCATGTATCACATGAACGGGTTTTCCTCTCAATCTCATCGAGAGTATCTCGCCGAAGAGGGGTATCTTCTCCCCGTCCGTAACCCCGCTGAACAGACCGCTTATCCTGATCCTGCCCTCATATACCACGCCGGCCGTGCTGAGTCCCACACCTGCCAGAGGAGGCTCGCCGAGCCAGCTCATCAGCTCCTCGGCGGCGGTCAGGACGAAGTTCAGATGCATTTCGATCGATGAGAACTTCTCCGGAGCCCATCGTTTCTTGAACCCCTCCACGAAC
>CAZHVH010000291.1:0-1121 GCA_964535855.1 uncultured bacterium | reverse complement strand
AGGGGGATGGGAATCCTCCTTTTATAAGCTCCAACGCCGGGTTTGTGAAAGGCGAGGCTGACCTCATAGAAATCCGATGGATTCTCATTCGCCATTCGCCGAAAGGTCTCCCAGAGGTCGTAAACTGGAACGATCTGCCATTTCCCCTCCACAACACCCTTCTCCCTCGACACCAGAGCCCCTTTAGGGCTCTGTTAGTCGAGAGACGAGAGTCAAGAGTCTTTTTTATCTCTCGTCTCTTGACCTTTCGCTGATCGCCGGAGGCTGAACCGATGTTGTATGCTAACGCATCCCAGGGTTATCCTATTGGGCTTTAATGCTTGCCCAGGTGGTGGCTAGTTTGTCTGATGGCTCAACAGCCCGTGCCTCTTCGGCGAAGGCTATCGCATAATACAGCATATTCTCCATCAAAGGCAGGTTGGACTGTGTCTTGCCTACATCCCTGTTATCGATGGACGCCAGGAGGTATAATCCCTTACCGAGTGTTATCTGCAGCACACCAGCATCGCTACCTTCCATGCCCTTTGCCCAAGCCAACACTGTATACGCATCATCAATAGAGGTATATCTCTCATCCATAATCAGCGAACCGGGGTCGACATCATTTGGATTGCTAAAGAGTTCTTTGCCTTCCTCGGTCACTTCCAAGTCATAGTCACCTGTGTCAAGAACAGTAAAATCTGCCGGCAACCAGTCGCTTTTCCAGCCGTTGTTATCCGTTGCCGAGGTCAGAAGACAACCACCAGCTTCAACGTAAGCGGCTATCTGATCTGCGTCTTTATCGCGGAAATAATTTCCATCGTCAGAAGAGCAATTCCACCCAAGCCAAACAACATCATAATTTGCTAAATCCTCATCTATTAAAGCGGTAGATACAGTTTGTGCATAGGTAACAGGCTCTCCCGCCACTTCTTCGACATTGTCCTTTAGGACGTTAAATTCATGGCCGGGTTCAGCCGCAGCATCGACCACCAAGACATTCCATTCACCGTGAGCCACGAAAGGAAACAAGCCGAAGAGCAAAAGCAGATTAAAGCCCAAAAATAACCTTTTCATTTTATTCTTACCCCCCTTATTTAGAAATCAAGGTGCATTATTCAGATAACGCTCATATTTTCTAT
>CAZHVH010000290.1:2670-4761 GCA_964535855.1 uncultured bacterium | reverse complement strand
AATGGCTACAAATGACTTTCAGGATAGAAACGGCGCCTCCAGGGTTGTGGATTCGTCCGTGATGATCGCCTCGAGATCCCGGATCAACCTGCCGCCCCGCCAATCCTGCTCCTGAGCATCCTCGGGCATTATCGGGCCTCCCTGCCGTGAGGGCTTGGGAAGATCGTCAGCATAGTTATTGTAAACCCAGTCGCGGAAGGCTGAGGCGAACCGCCATCCGTGCCAGTGTATCCCGTTTATCATCTTGAGCGACTCCATAGCCGAGACCCCGTTCACATATGGTTCCCTGTCCTCCCTGATGGCGTCCATCAGGTCTTTGACCTGCATGGCATGTCCCGTGAGCATCGGTCTCTCGACGTACCTTCGCATCTCCTCCTTGAGCTCAGCCTCCAGCGATTTATCGGTCAGGGTGAAGCTCGTGTCCCTCACCTCCCCCTTCTCGCCCTGGATGTATATCCCCGCTAATCCGTCGGGCGACTTGCAGATGCTGGTCGTCAGCAGTTTTCCGTGGGACCCGTTTTTGAACCTGATCAGTCCGTATCCCAGATCCTCGACCTCTATCGTGGGATGCATGATGTTGGTCCAATATCCGTAGGCGTAATCCACACCTCCCAGCAGCCACTGATACAGATCCCAGCCGTGCACGGCCTGGTTGATGAAGACGCCGCCACCCTCATATTTCCATGTTCCCCGCCAGGCGCCGCTGGCATAGTAATCTGTGCCCCGCCAGTGGAAGCCGTTGAGATAGCTGAAACGTATCTCGCCGAGCAGTGGTATTACCCTCTCCTTGATGAATCGGTTGGCGGGCTGGGTTCTCCTGCCGAAGATGACGGCGAGCTTGACCCCGTGTTTCCTGGCCGTCTCGATCATCTCGTGCGCCTCGCCGACAGTCATGGCCATCGGCTTTTCGACCAGTATATGCTTTCCGGCCTTGGCGGCAGCGATCGTCATCGGGGCGTGAAGGTAGTGTGGGGTGGGGATGCTGACGATGTCTATGCTTCTATCCTGAAGCGCCTCGCGGTAATCGAGGTATATCTTGACACCGCCGCACTCCTCAGACCGCCTTTTCGCCGCGGCCTCGTTTATGTCGCACACCGCCCTTATCTCACACTCATCCGGGAACTGCTGATATGCCCTGATGTGTGCCCCGGATATCCCTCCACATCCCAGTATCGCCACACCGAATTTCCCCTTAGACATCATCGGACCTCCTTTTTTCAACCATCTTTATGGCGTAATCCACCATGGCGCCGGCCACGTCCATGCCGGTCGCCCTCTCGAGTCCCTCGAAGCCGGGCGAGGGATTGACCTCTATGACCATAATCCCTCTCCTCGTCCGGATCATATCCACGCCCGCTATGCCCAGACCGAGGGCCTTGGCCGATCTGACGGCTATCTCCTCCTCGTCATCCGTCAGATAGGTCAGGAAACCCATTCCTCCCCGATGTATGTTCGCCCTGAACTCGCCTTCCTGAGCCACCCTTCTCATGGCACATAGCACCCTATCGCCTATCACCAGGGCCCTCAGATCTCTGCCGGCCGCCTCCTCATAGAAGGGCTGGACGATATAATCCTCGCTCTGACTCCACATGGCG
Organism: uncultured bacterium; assembly: GCA_964535855.1. Lineage (GTDB taxonomy): Bacteria > Poribacteria > WGA-4E > B28-G17 > B28-G17 > JAGGXZ01. The sequence continues at coordinate 3,166 of CAZHVH010000290.1, read as the reverse complement.
TCCAGAATGGAATAAAGGACGATGGGGTTATCGGTGACGATTATTCCCTTCCCCTGTGTTCCCTCGAACGGCTTGAGTATAAACGGATAATCCCCTGCGCGTCTGAGAGCTCTGTCGAGAAATCGAAGCGATCCGGCGGCAAAGGTGGGTGGGACGGGTATGCCGTTTCGATGAAGTATGGCAAGAGAGCGGAACTTATTGCGGGCGTCATCTATCGATTGGGCCGGGTTGACGGACGGGACGCCTGCAAGCTCGAAATGACGTAGAACCTCAAGGCCGTACCTTGCCGTGACCTTGCTGAGCCGCGGGAGGATGACGTCCAATCTCTCGGCGGATCTGGAGCCGAAATATATCGAGCTGCCCCTGCATCCGATGTGGATGTATATCTCAAAAGGGTCCATCACCCAGACTTTACATCCCCGTTCCCTCGCCGCTCTCGCCAGCCTTCGCGTGGCATATGCCCTTTTCTGTCTTGAGATTATGCCTATCCTCACCG
>CAZHVH010000290.1:0-2570 GCA_964535855.1 uncultured bacterium | reverse complement strand
ACCGCTCGATCTCCATCGATTGAAGATCGGTTATCCCCATCACAAGCGCATCCTCGCCGGTGTCGGTGTAATATCCCTCTCGGATGCCGAGGGGTCTGAAACCGAACTTCCTGTAGAGGTTCTGAGCCGGTATGTTGTTCTCCCTGACCTCCAGTGTGACCTTGCGCACCCCTTTGGATTTGGCCATCTCAAGGGCGTATCTCATCAGCCTCTCGCCTATCCCCTTTCGCCTGTGTTCGGGTGCGACGGCGATGTTGGTTATATGGGCCTCATCGAGGACGATCCATATGTCCAGGTATCCCACGACCTCCCTGCCGATCTTGGCGACCAGGAAATGGGCGTTTTTGCTCTTAAGCTCCCGTCTGAAAGCCCACTCGCTCCAAGGGGTGGGAAAGGAGCGGCGTTCTATCTCCACTATGTGGGGTATATCCCGTCTCCTGGCACGGCCTATGCGAACCTCCATCTTTTCATGACCCTTTCAAGCGTCGGTATGCCCAGGGTTCCCTCGGCCTCCACGGCAAAGGAGGCGACGCAATTTGCGAAATCGGCTGAGATGAAGGGATCGTTCGTCTCGGCATACTTTATCAGAAACGCCGCCGCGAAGACGTCCCCCGCCCCGGTCGGATCGACCTCAACGGTCCGGTAGGCCGGGAAATCCCTGGATATCCCGTCCAGGTAGAGCGTGCAACCCTTTTTGCCGCGGGTGAGGATCACGATCTTCGTCGCACGTATGAACCTTTCGAGCTCCTCCGGAAACGGGGCTATATCCTCCTCGCTGAAGACCAGCACGTCGCAGCGGGCGAGTATCTCCTCGGCGTTCCCCCACCGTTTCGGATAAACCCTGCCGTCCTCCTCCCATCTGCGGAACCATCCCTGCGGCGTTACGCCTATCAGCGATGATTCAAACCGCTCCGGCACATCCGACATCACCTCATCCGCCACGGGACATAGATAGACGATCGGCGCGCTGGTCCATTCCTCCGGTATATCCTTTCCCCATATCCTCTCCGCCACGCCGAGCAGGTATTGCGTCCTATGGCCCTCGCGGTAGATGTTTCTGAACGTGGTGGTCTTATCCGCGGGCTTAACCCGAACCTCGATCCCCTCGATGAGCGGGTCGCTCAGGTTGAAATCGGGGCCGACTGAGGTGAGGGCGGCCGGCTTGAATCCCAGATTCCGAGCGGCTATGGTGGAATATGCGGCTGCGCCGCCGATGATCAATCCTTCTGGCACGACGTCATGCGTGAAATGACCTATAGCCAGAAAATCCATCCCTCGCACCTCAGATGTAATTCAGCCCGTAATCGACGAGGGGCATGGGAAAGAGCTTGTCCAGTATCCGCGATAGCTTCGGACCTTTCGGGGTAGGCCTCTCGTGCTCGAGCGAGCCGAACACGAACGCCGTTATATCCTGGATCGTCTCCAGCCTGAACTCCTCATCCTCATATCTGAAGATCAGGTCGGGCTCGAATTCGATCTCAAGCCCCCATAGCTCATCTTCATCCAGTCTCTCCGAAACATAGGGTTCGATGGCGGCGAAAAAGCCCTTCAGGTTTATGATCCTCAGCGTGCCGTGAAAACCGCGAGGCACATACGGCACACCTATGAGCTTCCCAAGCGACCTCATCTCACCGTCTGCCGCCGTCGTGTTGAGGTTTATCCTGTCCACGTTATAGAGATCGAAGAGCTTGGTCAGAGCGGCCAGAACCGCCGTTCTCGATCCGGCCATCTCCTCGACGTTCAACACCCTCACGCCGTCTTTCTCCTCTCTCGGTTTCTGGGCGCAGATATAGGCGACCATCTCACCGTCGACGCCGACCAACCAGGTGTCGGAGGGATGGTCCACCACAACCCTGGCCTCGAGCAGGGTGAGGAACTCGTCGATGTCCCGAACATATCTGACGGGCTCGGATTGGTGTATCCTCACCAGATCGGGCGTGTCCTCCCTCTCCCATCTTTTCACCTCGACAGGGAGATCGGGCAGTCTGGCATCCTTTGGGATCGGGTATACGTGATAGATCCCCGCGTTTATGCATCCCGCCCTCCTGTAAAGCCCCCTGCCGCCGGAGATCAACATCACCTCGACCCCATCGCGGAGGGATTTGAGTATGGTATCCTCCAGCAGTCTTGTCGCCAACCCCTGCCCTCGGTAATTCGGATCGGTGCAGACGGAGCCGACGTTACACACCCTGATCGATGCGCCCATGATGAAGATGTCCCTGACGGTGAAGCCGATCAGGGAGACCGGTTTTCCGTTGTCGAGGAATATCCTCAGGTTCTCGCGGTTCTCCTCGCAGAAGAGGGTTGGAAACTCCCTGCCCATATCACCCTCCCTTCTCGATCGGAAGATGGCGTTGGACAGGGCTATCACGGCTTCCAGCTCGTCCTTTCTGGCGGCCCTTGGCCCTTCAATCATCCTTTACCTCCGATGGTTCAACGTGCTGGCGTTAAACGCTATCGCTCTTATTTCCCTTGAGTAGGGGCGAAAGATTTTTCGCCCGTACTATCTATGGCTAATTGTCCGCCGTCCACCGTCCGCGGTCCGCAGCGTCGGATTAGTCGAGGGTCGA
>CAZHVH010000289.1:0-4837 GCA_964535855.1 uncultured bacterium | reverse complement strand
GGAGGTTTTGGATGGCAAAACGGAATCTGGTCATAGCAAACGGCGGCGGGCCGACGCCGGTTATCAATCGATCCAACATCGGTATAATCGAAGGCGCTCTGGAGTTCGGCTCGGATAAAATAGATCGCATCTTCTGTGCCGTCGGCGGAACAGAGGGATTGCTTAAGGGAGATCTGATCGATATCACCGATAGGATGAGGGATCCGGATTTCAGAAGGCTCGTCGCCAATACGCCGAGCACATACTTTAAAACCGGCAGGAAGAAACTTGAATCAGATGATGAGGCCCGTAGGATCATAGAGCTCTGCCGCGAGAAGAACATCGGTTACGTCTTCCTGGTCGGCGGCGATGACACGCTCAGAACCCTGAACACGCTCAGCGAATACGCTCAATTGATTGACGAACCGGGGTTGCCGAACTTCTTCGACGTGCCCAAGACGATAGATAACGATCTCCCCTATTCAGTCCCCATTCCCGAAGGCGGACCCGTGGAGGGTGAGATCGTCCGGGGTGATCAGATCATGTGCATAGACTTCTGTCCCGGCTTCGGCACGGCAGCCACCTTCGTCGCCAATAAGGTGCTGGAGCTGGCGGTTGAGGCATGCGCTTTCAGAAGGCATTACCTCATAGAGGTGATGGGACGCAATGCCGGGTTCCTCACCGCCGCATCGGTCGCCGTCAAACGCTTCGGATATGGCCCGCACTACATCGCCGTGCCGGAAAGGCCCATGGACGTCGAGAAGTTCACCGAATATCTATTGAGGCGGCATTACGATCACGGCTGGGGCGTTTACGTCATCTCCGAAGGGGTGAAGGATTTAGAAACCGGCGAGCTTATATCGGCCGGGAGTTATAAAGACCAGTTTGGGAACCCGCTTTTGGGAGGGGTGGCGCAGAAACTGGCCGATAAGGCGATGAAGATATTGGAGGAGGAGTACAGTAAGAAGGGGAAGAAGATCGAAAGGGTTGTGCGGTGGATTAAGCTCGGCGAACTTCAGAGGGTTTCGCGCGAGTATCCCTCGATCGCCGATCAAGAGGTCGCCTATATGGTCGGCAGGAGAGCAGCTTATTCGGCTATAGTCGAGGATAAGACCGGCTTCATGGCGACGATCGTGCGTCAGCTTTGGGGCGGGTGGCAGTTCGGCCTGGTCAGAACGTCGCTTGCCGCAGGGAAGAAACGGTATCTACCTGAGAAATACCTCCTATCCGATCCCTCCACCGGCGAGGAGACGATAAGCGAGGAATATGTCACAGAATATCTGGCACCTGTGATCGGCGAGATAGTTCCTGTCGTTCCACCTATATCGTGATCTCGACTTTTGGGGCGAGATAACTCGCCCCACCCTCGAACTTCAGAGTATATATCTGCTCAAGTCCCTGTCTCTGACGATCTCCCCGAGCTGTTTCCGAACATATTCGGCATCTATGGTGATCTCCTGTCCTTTGAGCTCTGGGGCCATGAAGGAGATCTCCTCGAAGAGCTTCTCCATTATGGTGTGGAGCCTCCTCGCGCCGATATTTTCAACCTCCTCGTTGACCTTATAGGCGATAGAGGCGATCTCATCTATGGCGTCTTCGGTGAACTTCACCTTGACGCCCTCAGTCTTCAACAAGGCGGTGTACTGTTTGACGAGGGCATTTTTCGGCTCAGTCAAGATCCGCTTGAATTCCTCCTTACCGAGGCTTTTCAGCTCGACGCGGATGGGAAATCTCCCCTGTAGCTCAGGGATGAGATCTGATGGCTTTGAGACGTGAAAGGCTCCCGCTGCGATGAAGAGGATGTGATCCGTCCGGACTATCCCATATTTCGTCTGAACTGCCGTGCCCTCGATGATGGGCAGCAGATCCCTTTGCACGCCCTCCCGTGATACATCCGGCCCGTGTCCCGATTCCCTTCCGGCGACCTTATCTATCTCGTCGATGAAAACGATGCCGGAATTCTCGACCCTATCTATCGCCTCGGAGATCACCTTATCCTCATCTATGAGCTTCTCAGCTTCCTCCTGGGCCAGGACGCGCAGAGCCTCCTTTACAGTCATCTTACGTCTACGCTTCTGCTTCGGGAAGAAGCTCTCGAAGAAATCCTTGAAGTTTATATCCAGATCCTCCAACCCTGCCGGCGAGAAAACCTCCACCACCGGAGAGAACCTCTCCTCCACCTCGACCTCGATCACCACATCGTCCATCTCGCCGGCGAGGAACTTTTTGCGTATCTTCTCCCTCGTCCGCCGGTAACTTTCCTCCTGTCTTTTGATCTCATCCATCTCCCCTTCATCGGCCTTTTGGCGACGTCTTCGCCTGGGAGGTGGAGGTATGAGTATGTCGAGCACCCTCTCCTGGGCGAGCTTCTCCGCCTTATCGCGGACCATCTCCATGTGTTCGGATCTGACCATGCTGACGGCGAGGTCGGTCAGATCCCTTATGATGGATTCGACATCTCTGCCGACGTAGCCGACCTCGGTGTACTTGGAGGCCTCGACCTTGATGAAGGGGGCGTTTGCGAGTCTGGATAACCTGCGGGCGATCTCGGTCTTACCCACCCCCGTGGGGCCTATCATGATGATATTTTTAGGCGCGACCTCATCCCTTATCTCCTCAGGTAGCATCTGCCGTCGGGCTCTGTTGCGCAGGGCAATGGCGACGCACCTCTTGGCCTCATCCTGGCCGATTATGTATTTATCCAGCTCCTCAACGATCTCACGAGGAGTCAACATATCTCTAAGGATATCTCTCTCCTTCTCGGCCAAAGCTCCTACCTCCTTCAATTCTGATGGACTATTCCGCCGGCAGCGATTCGACGATGATATTGCCATTGGTGTAGATGCAGATCTGGGATGTTATCTCCAACGCCTTACGAACGATCTGAGATGCCGTTAGGTCCGAGTATTCCACCAGAGCCTTCGCCGCGGCAAGGGCCATCGGCCCGCCCGAGCCTATAGCCAACACATTATCGTCCGGGGTTATCAGATCTCCTGTGCCCGATATGAGGAACATACGTTTGGAGTCCACAGCGATGATGGAGGCCTCCATCCTGCGCAATATCCTATCGGTACGCCAATCCCTGGCCATCTCGACGGCGGATCGATACAGGTCTCCGTTGTAGCGCTCCAGCTTCGACTCCAGCATTTCGAAAAGCGAAAGGGCATCGGCGGCTGCGCCGGCAAACCCTATGATCACCCTGTCCTTATAAAGCCGCCTCACCTTGGAAGCCTGATGTTTGATTATCGTCTCGCCTAAGGTGACCTGTCCGTCACCTCCAAGGGCGACTTCACCTTTGTGCCTGACGGCCAATATCGTCGTCGATCGGATATCCATCTCTCCTCCTGCTCTCCCTCCAAATCATAATGGTGAGAAAAACAGCGTCCTGAAGATCATAAAGCAGAGAAGCTGAAGCACCGATATCGTCACGCCGCACCTGAAGATCTCGATGATGGGATTGCCGCCCAGGATGTAAGGGGCGGCGAAGGGAACGAGGAAGTTCGCTATCAGCACATAAAACGGCGTAGAATTCAAAATCGGCCGGGGAACCCGCAACATGTTCCAGTTCCAAAGTCTACCTATGTTTCCAAGCTCGTTTAATCCCAATGTAACGACGAAGGCCAATATCCCGATGACCAGGGCCGGAAGATAGAAGTTGCCTATGAACTCCCGCATCCTCCGATACAGGTATATCGCCAGCGTTATCATCAGCCCCCACGTCAGGATCACGCTCAGCGGCGTGTGAAAGACGAGGAGGTCTTTTCTGAGATAATCGAGGATCAACGCCACCTTCACGAAAAGCCCGTTTACGACCAGATATATGAACGCGCTGCCGAATCCGATCATGGCTCCCTCTCTGATGTATCCCGGGGCATCCCATCTCAATGCCGCCCATGCGAGAGCGCCGCCGGAGATGAGGACGTTAATGTAAAGCCATCCGATCCACGGATAGAGGGCGTTAATCGAAAACCAGAGAAAGGTTGAGACGAAGGCCACCGTGACAACATAATCGCTTTTTCTCAACTTAACCTCCTAAATCAATAGGGGCGAACGGCCGTTCGCCCCCGCAATATCACCCAAATTATGGACCACCCGATATCGAGGATCGCCTTCGCCCTTAGCCTCTGAGTTCAGGAGATCTCGACGGGACCACCCGTTTCAGCGGATTTATAGATGGCATCTATGATCTGCATCAGGATGACGGCCTGGTCTGGAGTTGAAAGCGGCTCTTCCTGGCCCGCGAGGGCTCTGACGAAGTTGACGACCGCCCTTTCACGTCCCATCTTCTCGTCCGGTTCGACGATTATCCTCCTGTTGACCGATCTGCCGTGTTCCTGCACGTAGAGCTCGCACTCATCTATCGCCGTCTCGTCGATGCCATCCCTTTCGAAGAGGCGTCGGATCATCCCTCCGGCCTTGGTACCCTGGAAGGTGACCGAGACCTCCTCCCGTTTGTTCATCTCCGCCCAGGAGTTCCTGGCGAACAACACCTGACCGGTCTCGAAACGTATAAAGGCGTGGGAGGCCATCTCAACGTCCACAATCCCTCCCTCTACGTCCGGAATTCCCCAGGGGCCCTTGAAGTTCGGATCATTGGCGAAGTCATAGAACGTGGAGGCCAAAACCCATCGGGGCTTGGGGAACTGCATGAAGTAGAGCGCAAGGTCTATCATATGCAATAGATCGATCACAGGTCCGCCGCCGGAGAGGGCCTTCTGTGTGAACCAACCGCCGAAGCCGGGGATTCCGGTCCTTCTGATCCAAAGCGCCTGGGCGGAGTTGATCCTGCCGACCGTACCGTCCTTGATGTAATCCATAAGCGCCTGTGCCTCCGGCCTCGCCCTGTTGTTGAAGTCGA
>CAZHVH010000288.1:0-4843 GCA_964535855.1 uncultured bacterium | reverse complement strand
CATAACCCGCCCATTCTATATAACTACCGCACCGGGGAGATGAGGTTTCTGGAGGTCGGGGGAACGCTGGTCGGAATGTTCGAAAATATGGAGTATGAGGAGGACAGGGTTAAGCTGTACAAGGGCGATGTCATGGTGATGTATACGGACGGGATAACGGAGGCATCCAATTCCTCCGGCGAGATGTTCGGCGAGGAGAGGCTCAAGCAGATTATCATAGAGGGGGAGAGGCTCTCGGCGATGCAACTGCTACAGAGGATTTACGATGAGGTGAAGCGGTTTTCGGAGGGAATGCCCCAGCAGGACGATCTGACCTTGATAGTCATGAGGATCACCTGACCGAATCGTCAGGAAGGGCGGGCGTGAAGGAGATCGATATGCCATATGATTTCATCTTGCTGCGGAGGGTGTTGCGGTTCATGCCCAAGAGCTTAGCAGCTTTGGACTGATTTCCCCCTGTCCTCCGAAGCGCCCTGATGATCATCTCCCGTTCCAGCCATCCCATCAGACTCCCCTCTCCCTCCAGATCGATCGCTCTTTCAAACACCTCGTCCAGAAGAGCATCCATCTCCTCGTCGGACAGGCTCCTTTTGATGGGTATCGGCTCTATGATCACATCCTCCGCCGTTATGATAGGTTCTCTCGAGATCACCACAGCCCTTTTTATGACGTTTTCAAGCTCTCTGACGTTTCCGGGCCAGTCGTGTGCCACCAGCTTCTCCATCGCCTCCTCGGATATACTCATTATCGGCTTTTCCATCTGCTTTGCATCCTTTTCGAGGAAGTACCGCGCCAGAAGCGGTATATCCTCCTTGCGTTCCCGCAGGGGTGGAATCCTTATCGTCACTACGTTCAGCCTGTAGTACAGATCCTCACGGAATCGTCCCTGAGCTATGAGATGTTTCAGATTTTTGTTGGTCGCCGCTATAATTCTGACGTCGACCTTGATCCTCTCGTTTCCCCCTAGCCTCTGCATCTCGCCGTCCTGTATAACCCTGAGGATCTTCGCCTGGGTTTTAAGCGACATATCCCCTATCTCGTCGAGGAATATGGTTCCACCGTCACATTGTTCGAACTTGCCGATCTTACGGGTATAGGCGCTGGTGAAAGCTCCCCTCTCATGGCCGAAGAGCTCGCTCTCCAGAAGATCATCGGGTATGGCGGCGCAGTTGACAGGGAGGAAGGGTTTATCGGCACGGTTACTGTGGGTGTATATGGCCCGGGCGACCAGCTCCTTTCCGGTGCCGCTTTCCCCCCGGATGAGTACGGTCGCGTCGGTCGGAGCCACCTGTCCTATGAGCTTATAGACCTCCTGCATCGGGGGAGAGTTCCCGATCAGCACCTCGCCCGCCTCAAACCTCTCGTCCTGGAGTCCAACATAGCTGTGCATCATCCTGCTGGCCTCCACCGCCTTATCCACGAGGGTCTGAAGCGAAGAGACGTCGAAGGGTTTAAGTATATAATCGTAGGCGCCCCGTTTAACCGCCTCGATCGCCGTGTCGGTTGTGCCATAGGCGGTGGCGATGATGACGGGGAGCTTAGGATCGATCCCCTTGATCTTGGAAAGCGCCTCAAGCCCCGTCATCCCCGGCATCCTGATGTCCATTATCACCACGTCGGGCATGAATTTCTCTAGTTTTTCGATGCCTTCATCGGCCGATCTGGCCGTCTCCACCTCGAAATTTCTCCTTGAGAACAATCTCTTAAGTGAATATCTGACGCTGGCATCATCATCCACTATCAATATCCTGGCCATCTGCCTCACCGCCTATCTGCAGATAAACTTTGAATTCAGTTCCCTCCCCAGGGATGCTCTCGACCTCTATCCTGCCGTTATGTTCTTTTACAATTCGATCAACTATCGAGAGCCCCAACCCTATGCCTTCCTCCTTGGTCGTGAAAAAAGGTTCGAAGATCCTATCCATGATAGATTTCGGTATCCCCCCCCCTGTATCCCTGATGGTCGTTATCAACACCCCGTCCGATATCCTGGTTTTAATCCGCAGCTCTCCCCCCTGAGGCATAGCCTGTATGGCGTTGAGGATGAGGTTGAGGAAGAGCTGGCGCAGGTGATCCTTGTCGGCCATGATCTCCGCTTTCGGCGACAGGTTCATCCTCAGGACGATATCGTTCTCCTTCATCTGATAACCAAACAGGGAGATCACACCTTCGATCACCTCGTTCACGTTTACCTTCTCTAGGACGGGCGAGGAGGGTCTGGCGAAATCGAGGAACCTCCTTATCAATTCCTCCATCTTCCCGATCTCGCCCTTTATGACCTCCACATCCTCAGGTCGTTTCTCGTTGATATTGAACTCCTCTATAAGGGAGTATAGGAGGATCTTAATGCTTGTAAGGGGATTTCTGAGCTCGTGAGCCATCCCGGCCGCTATCTGTCCCAGAGCGGCTAGTTTTTCGGATTGCATGAGCTGTCTCTGGTTCTCCTCGAGCTCCTTCATCGCATCGTTTATTCGCTTTTCGAGCGTCCTGTTGAGCTCCTTCAGCTCCTCATACATCTCAGCGTTTTCTATCGCGACGCCCGCCTGGTTGACGAAGGTGACCAGCAGCTTGAAATCCTCCTCGGCGATCTCCCTTTCGGAATGGAGGTTATCCGCGCTTACGACGCCCACCACCCTTTTTCTGCCTATCATCGGAACGGCCACAAACGATTTTATCCCAAGCCTTCTGACCAGATCGTAATTAACCCTGGGATCGCTCAGAGCATCTTTAACCACATAGGGTTTTTGATCCAATACGGCACGAGCCACGATGCTGCTTTCCCTTCTAAGAGGAAGAACGATCTTCCTCGCCCTTTCAGGTTCCAATCCGATTGCCATCCTGCACCTAAGGCTCCTCTCCTCCTCATCAATCAAATACAACCGCGCCCTGTCAAATCCTATTACACTCGTCACCCCATCCAACACGAGTCTCAAAACTTCCTCAAGCTGGAGGCTTTGTAGCGATTTGCTGATCTCATAGAGGGCGGAAAGCCTCTCTCCGAAATCTCTCATCTTCCTCTCCTTATTTCCCCATCTCCTTCCATCGAGGAGATTACGGTTCATCCTGCCGGGAAATTAAGGTAACACTTCCAGAAGCTGTCAGCTCTCCAGTATCTTCTCAACCAGATCCATATCGGACTCCATGATATAGGGAATACCGGTAACCTCAGCCGCTTCCCTTGTGAGGGCCACAAGATCGTTCCGGCTGATATAGCAGAGGGCAAATTTTCTGGCGCCTGCCATAAGCTGTTTCAACCCGATCTCCAACCTCTGACAATAGTTGTATACGGCGATGGCACCAGGGGTTATCTCATCGTACTTGTCACCGTACTTTTTCCTCAGCTCGTAGGCGCCTATGAATATCTGCTCGATCGTATCGCCGTATTGTTTGATATCTTTAGGTAGTTTGTCCTCTTTTATCCATTGGGCGATGTTTCTGCCCACCATGGCAGGGATCATCATCGCTCGTCCCATACAAACGGCCTTAAAGTAAGGTGCCCCTAGAGCGATCGCCTTGAAGATATGATCCTCAAGGGAAAAGCCGCCCGCTATGGCCATATCCGGAACATATCTCCCTTTAGATTCAAGCTTCTCAGCCATTTCATAGGCCATCGCTTGAAGATATATGGTCGGGATGCCCCATTCGTTCATCATCCTCCAAGGGCTCATTCCGGTTCCACCGCCAGCTCCATCTATTGTGACAAGATCTACACCGGCTTCGGAGGCATATTTGATCGCTCTGGCCAGATCAGCAGGTCTATAAGCGCCTGTTTTAAGTGTCACCCGCGGGGCACCGAGGTTGCGGAGGCGTTCGACCTCTCTGCAGAAGCTCTCCTCCTCCACCATGCCCAGCCTTGAGTGCCTTTCAAACTCCTTGAAATCGCCATTCTTAAAGGCCCTCTGAACAGCAGGGTCCTCTGGATCGGGCACGACGATGTAACCTCTGCTTTTGAGCTGCAATGCTCTTTCAAGGGTGTTTAACTTAACCTCTCCGCCGATATCCTTTGCCCCCTGGCCCCATTTAAGTTCTATAGCATCAGCGCCAAGCTCTATGGCCAATTCCGGAACGCCCAGCCTCGTGTCCTCAACATTAGCCTGTACGGTGATCATACCATAATCTTCCTGCCATTCCTTGTACGTGTTGATCCTTCTCTCAAGCTCAGGAGATTTAACTACCCGTCCGTTCTTGATTTCAGCGTTGGGGTCCATCCCACAGACGTTTTCGCCGATCACTATACTGATCCCGCTTATGGCAGCGCCTATCGCCATATCAACCCAGTTAATTCTGGCGATTTCGGTTGATCCAAGCGCACCTGTGAAAACGGGCAGCTTCATCCTGACCTTGTTCTTAGAGCAGATCTCCGTTTCAACGCTGACGGCCGGAAAGATAGCCTTGTCGGGATCGGCCTCGATACCCACCGTTCCAACGCACGTGCCCTGGATGTTCAGATGAGAGTAGTCAACCGGATAATCCTTGACTGCTCCGGCAGTGATCTTGCCAAAAGGCTGAGGGTAAATCACCTCGCGCCCTCTGATAGCTGACCTGCCAACCTCACACAATCCCGGACATCCATCCAGGCAAACCGAACATATCCCCGAGTAGGGAGCATAATCCCAGGCTCTATTTCTCGTCCCAGTTGCAGCGCTCGCATTCGGTCTGCTAAAGCTCATATTCGCCTCCTGTGACTAAATTTAGGTTGACAAAATCTGCTGAGCAAAAAGCATACCATATCGCCAACTCTAGATTTGACAGGAGATTTCAACGGATAGGAGAACAAGCTGGTGACGAAATTTAAGCAACTTGATTAAATATAATCACCCATATCCTCTTGACTCAATCAAAA
>CAZHVH010000287.1:0-4849 GCA_964535855.1 uncultured bacterium | reverse complement strand
AAGCGGGAAGCCTGTCCATCACAAAGCCCGGGTTTACCCCCGTGGCATATACGATCGTCCCGTTTCGACGACACAGCTCATCCAGCTCATCCGCCATCTCAGGCGAGTTAAGCCACGGGAAGATCAGCTCCTCGCAGGAGGTTACGACATTTATCCCGGCGAGGATAAGCTCCTTTAAGGTGGGGAAAACAGAGGGAAGCGTAGAGGCGGTCGTGAGAATCGCCACGTCAGGTGTGGGATGAACCCGTCCGATCTCCTTTACCACTTTAATTCCCGTCCTTCCATCCAATTCCGCCAGATCGGAGAGATCCCTGCCGATGAGGTCAGGCGATATATCCACCAGGCCGACGAGTTCATATCCATCTCTCTCGTAGATCAAGGCCGCCGTCTCGATCCCGATCCGTCCGAGCCCTATCACGGCGACCTTTATGATCTCAGCTGCCTCGGAGCCTTTGGGTTTAAACCTAGATTTTCGAATTACCTTCAAATCATTCATTCTTCCCCTTTCCCTGTTAATCCGGATTCTAAAGGCTTTCCATGAACTCTTTCCAAGTTATCCCTGCCTGTCGCAGGATACCTCGTAAAGTGCCAATTGCTAACTCACGATGTAAAGGAACCACACACCCGATATCACCTTCCGGCGTTCGCTTTTTGAGTATGACGTGACTACCACGCTGACGAATCCTTTCAAATCCTAAATGCTCCAGCACACGGATAACCTCCTGCCCTGATACCCTACGCAGTCTAACCATCTATCTCGGTCTCGAAGGTAGTTATTAGCGGTTTAATGGTTTTAGGAATCTGGAACTCCTCTAAGTAAAGTTCCGTAGCTTCCTTTAGATTAGCAATCGCTTCCTCGATGGTATAACCCTGGCTGACCGTTCCAACCTCGGGGCATTCCGCAACGTATATATCTTCTTCCTTATAGATAATTGCGATAAAAGTTCGCGCACCCATTCTAATGCCTCACGGTTATCTTTAAGCCACCCATCTTCTTTCCTTTTTCAGCTCCCTCTGTTTCCTGTTGAGCCATTCCACGGCGTAATGTATCAGGTTTTCCATTATGGGCGCGTTGAGCTTGATGTTATCCGGGGTTTCATTCTTCAAGGCGGTGACGATGAACATGCCGTCGCCATATTCCAGCTTCAGGATGGCAGCGGCCTCCTGGTCATCGAGTTTAACGGTGGCCAGCACCTCATAGTTATCGCTCCATTTGATCCACGGATCGCTGACGACGAGATGTCCGGATTTCACCTTATTCGGTTTCTGGAAGAGGTTATCGGCCTGAGATTTGGCATCGAACTCCTGGATCTGATCTGATTTCCTCCCTACAATTGGCTCAGGGAGCCATGTCGTCCTGCACGATCGCCTCGGCCTGCTCTTTTGACCCATCGCTATAACAACGCCGCCATTAGCGACATAACTCTTGATCCTCTTCTCGATATCGTAGTTGAACTGATATCTCTCATCTGAGATCTCAGCATAGCTTATCCAGAGGATATGGGATTTATCGAGGCGAGGCAGTTTTTTATCCTTTGTCCTCTGTAGGATAATCTTCCTGTTTCCGACGGCTTTGACCCTTTGGAGGGCGGCGAATTCCAGATCCTTCACGTTTCCGGTCAGCATCAGGACTTTCACCGGCATGCCGATGCTCCTACCTTTATATTTACCCTTACCGGCAAAGGCCAGGGGGAAGTAAAGGATCTGCGGTTTCGGTCTTCTCAGGTTGTGATCGAGGCTCAATATCTTCAACAGCACCATCTGGGCGACTGTCGCTCCGGTACGAGGGGATTTTATCCTGCCGTTTCCGTTGCCGAGGAGCTTTCCGAGCGGCCTGAGTCTGGAATCGGCATCCTCATATAGTCTCTCCACCTCCCATCTACGTGCGTAGGCGTGTGCGATCTCCTTGACGTCCATCCTGTTCTCCTCGAGATTGGTCACATATCCGTGACGGATGTTGATATATTTCAGGGGATGCCCGTCCTTATCCGTGAGCAGGAAATCCTTCGGCGTCTCGCTCAATATCATCTCGGTGAGCGTGCTGAGGCTCAGCAGCTTGGGCTCATACTTCTCGGAGCGGTGTCTGATGCTGGCGTATCCGCGGGGCATCGTAATATCGGCCATGCGATGGGTTTCAAAGGAGAGCTTAATAAACTCATATTGATTGAAGGAAACGGGGACGGAAACCCTCACATCCTCAAACGGGGAGACCACTCTCGCTATATTGCTGGGCTTGAGCCTGAGTTCCATTTTACCGAAAGGCTCTATGTTTTTGTAGAGCTTGTGTTCCTGGTTTGGCTGCTTGTTGAGATACCATAGCTTTTGAAGCTGCACGGTGAAAGGGCCATGATTTTCAATTATAAGTCTATCGCCGTGCCGTTCTATCTTGAGCCCATGAGGGTCCTTAAATACCTTATCGCCTGTTTTCATCTGCACTTCCCAGTAATCCCTGTAATTGACCTCCATCAGCTCGATCCACTCGTTGGTGTAATCAGCGAGCACTCCTTCATATTCCTGCTTACCGGCTGCTACGACGACCTTCGTGCCGACAAGGCGGTCTATCAGCCGGTCATATACCGTTTCAACCGTATACTCCAACGCCTCACGGGAGGTCTCCTCGATGAATTTCTGAGCTTCAACCGCTTTAAAACGGCTTTTAACTTGTCCGATTATCTTCGTGAGAATCTGATTGAGTGCGTTTTTGAGGGTATTAAAGGCAACCTTAATTTTTCTGCGAAGCCTGACGGCGAGCCTGGGATGATAGACCTTCTCGAGCTCATTATCCCTCTCCTGCCTCTCATGCTCCAACATCACGTCATGATATCTGACGAAGGCGTGAACCTGATCCTTCCATTTTCCGGAGAGGAGAAAACTTGCCTCTTTGCCCTCAACCCTGAGCTTTTCGGAGACGATCTCGATGCCGGTGGTCTCAAGTCTGAATATGCCGTCATAAAATTGTCCATCCTTCCTCAGTTGAAGCCTGACAAATTTACCGCGGAGCTTCTTGAGGCACTTATCCTTGCGGATCAAGCTGAAAATAGTGGTGACGATCGTGGTAAGTACCACGAAGATAGCTCCCGAAAGCAGTGTGTGATCGTTTATAAAATCGAGGAGTTTCCTCCAGATGGTTTTATCCTGTGCCGTTTCGGATACCGCCGCCGCTAAGGCCAGGGTTGGCAGAACCACACCTATCAGATAGGAAGTGACCTTGAGGAATTTCACCTTGATCTTCAATTCCAACTCACCTGCCTCTTTCAATCTTCGAACTGTCCGCCGCATTTGCGACAGAGAATATAAAACTGGATGTCATCCTGCTGGGCGTATTGCTTCATCAGTTCCACCACCTCATCCGGCAGATCTCCTCCGCATTTAGCGCATTTGTAAAGCGAACCTTTAGGCAGTGGAACCTTTGATAGATCGCCCAGCATCTTACCCCATATCCTGAACTCCTCCGGTATGGGCGTTCCAACCTGTTTGGCTATCTCAAGCCCCCATCTGATCAGCCTTTGGAACTCCTCAAAGCTTATCTCCTTGAACGGCACCTCACCTCTACGTTCGACCTGCTCCTTGAGCTCCTCCTCCGTCAGATCGGCGTCCACGAAGCAATCCCTTATCCCCCTCTTCCAGAGATCAAGCAGGATGAACATGGCCTGCAGATTACCGTCCGGCTTTTTACGGGCTATCACAGCCGAGACCATTCCCTGAAGCATAGAATCGGTTGCCAGACAGGTATAGACCGGGAATTTCTCCTCCGGCAATGCTCTGCTGCGTCGAATCAGCGGGGCATAGTAATAACAGCTCTCATTGCATCCTTTGATGTTACCTCTTAGCTTGCGACAGCAGGATGGACAGATAACGACCTTCAGCGCCTGACAGTAACGCTTTCCCTGATTTACGCGACAGACACGGCATTTGGTTCTGACACGGCGCCTCTTCTTCTTAAACATCGAGACGAACAGCTCATCTCGGGTTGTCGGTCGAATCTCCTCCGATCTCAATCGGATCAGCCTCCCGCCGGCCCGCCGGTCTGAACCCTAAGCAGATCGGCCAGGTATTGTGCGATTTTATCCGCTATCTTTTCGGCGTCAACCTCAGCGAAGCTGAACAGCTCTTTAAGCATGGGCATAAGGGCGCTGGTATCAAGCAGGCTTGCCGCGACGCGCCCCATCGTGCTCTTGTCTATCCCTTTACCTCCGCTTACGCCCATATCCAGTATCTTGATCTCACCGATCCTCTCAACCGGCTTCATCAGACGCTCAAACAGTTGAGGTGAGGTCTCGATCAATGAGAGCAACGCCTCCTGAACAAGCACCCTCTGTTCGGCGACGTTCCTGGCCTCCAAGTGGGCCATTTCACCCTGTGCCTTCGCCTTCGCCTCGGCCAGAATTGCCTCAGCGATACGTTCGATAGGTTTAGCCTGTGCCTCAGCATCGATCAACGCCACCTCACGCTGCCATTCAGCCTCTTTAACGCGTTGAGTGGCTTCGACGTTGACCTCGGCTCCCACCTTCTGCGCGACGGCCTCCAACTGATCCTTCTCGGCGAGCTCAGTGATCTTGTGCTTGTTGAACACCTGGATCTTCCTGTCCTCATCCAGCAACGTCACAACCAATTCCTGATTGATCCTCGACTTCTCAACAGCCAATGTCTTCTCGATCTCGGCCAGCTGAACCTGCCTATCACGTGAGATCTGGGCCAACTCGACGGCCAAATCCTTCTGGATCTCCCTCTCCAACACTGCCTGTTCCATGTTTACCTTGGAGAGCTCAACGTTCAACATCCTCTCGATCTCCCTCAATTGGACCGTCTGCTCCTGAGCGATACGCGCCGTCTCAACCTTCAAGGTCTT
>CAZHVH010000286.1:0-4867 GCA_964535855.1 uncultured bacterium | reverse complement strand
AGCTCTTGATCGGAGGAGTTGATATGGCAAAAGCGATCCGCGTGACGGTGTGGAACGAATTCCGTCATGAGAGGAGAAACGAGAGGATAGCGAAGATATACCCTAACGGCATGCACGAGGCGATCGCCTCCTATCTCCGCTCTCAGCCCGGTTTCGAGGTCAGAACGGCGACCCTGGATGAACCGGAGCATGGGCTGACTGATGAGATGCTTGCAAACACCGACGTGCTTATCTGGTGGGGACATATGGCCCATCATGAGGTTCGTGACGAGGTGGTGGATAAGGTCCACGGGAGTGTGCTGAACGGAATGGGGCTGATTGTCCTGCATTCGGCCCATTTCTCCAAGATCTTCCGGAGGCTGATGGGAACGACGTGCAACCTCAAATGGCGTGAGATCGGCGAAAAGGAGAGACTCTGGGTGGTTGAGCCGGGCCATCCGATAGCCGAGGGGTTGGGCGAATACATCGAGATCGAGCATGCCGAGATGTACGGCGAGCGGTTTGATATACCCCAGCCGGATGAGCTCGTCTTCATAAGCTGGTTCGAGGGAGGTGAGGTGTTCCGTAGCGGCTGCTGTTTCTACAGGGGCAAAGGCAAGATCTTCTATTTCCGTCCCGGGCATGAGACCTACCCGATATACCATCATCCGGATGTGCTGAAGGTCATCGCCAACGCCGTCCGTTGGGCCGCCCCATCGGGCATTGAAAAGATCACCTTCGGAAACGTCAAACCGCTTGAACCAATTGAGCCCAAGGGATAGAACCATAACATAAATGGGGGCCACTGGCCCCCCTTCGAAGTCAAAGCGAGGTGTCAGGATGAAATGGTCGCTTAACACCTATAGGACCGGTCAGGACTGGGATCTGGATTACCTGATAGAGATCACCAAAAAGACCGGTTATCACGGGATAGAGTTCCTCATGGACTTCAACCAGAAACATGGACTGGAGTGGGATACACCCCGTGAGAGGTGGGATGAGGTTAAGAGGAAGATGGAGGAGGCAGGGCTGGAGTTCGCATCGCTGACAAGCTGTCAGGTGTTCCATCATCCGTCCCAGGAGGAGAGACGGGCGAGCGTTGAGAAGGTTAAAAGGGTCATCGACATGGCCCACTTCTTCAACTGCAGGCATGTCAGGGTCCTCGGCGACAGGTTCACGCCGGAAAACCGGGACGAGGTGGTCGAAAACGTCGGCAGGTGCCTGGGAGAGCTAGGGGAATATGCCCAAAGTTACGGGATAACCGTCTCCATAGAGATGCACGGCAGCTTCACCGATCCCGACCCGGCCTTGGAGGCGATCTCGATAGCGAACAGGCCGAACGTGGGGGTGGTTTTCAACTGCGTCTGGCCGAATGTAACGCTGGAGACGGTGGATGAGTTCCACGATCGGATAGCACCTCATATAAAGATGGTCCATACCCATCGGGTTGAAGACCCGTCGACGTTTGAGTTTTACAGACGGATGTTCCGCAAGCTCAAGGATATAGGTTTTGACGGATACATCTCCAACGAATCCGCCTACACCGGTCCCGATCCTGAGAAGGTATTGGCTATGTATGTGGCGCTCTACAGGGCGTTCACGGGCGAGTAAGATCTATGTTTCCGTAGCCGCAGGCTTTACGCCTGCGCTACACCTCTTATCGGCGGGATGGGCGGGTAGCCTTTCATACAAAGGGCGGTTCGCCCTGAACGGATTCGATCAGCTTCATGGCGTTATCGAGCTCCTCCTTCGTCCCCTCCAGCAGCAACCAGACTCCTCCTTCGGCCCCTGCTATTCCGCCCGCGGCGTAGAGGGTCGCTTTCACGCCGCACAGGATCTCAAGCGCCTCTATCTCGGTGACGATCGTGCCGCTCACAGGGAAAAGGGCTGGAACCTTTCCCACGGTCTGAGGGGGTGAGGCCATCCTGCTGAGCCTGTGTATATCCTCGTAAACCAGCTTCTCAAGCCCTACAGGGATGACCAGTTCGATTCTCCGAGCGATGATATGGCCGATGGCGTTCCCGATGGTTCCGCCCGTGGGATGAAGGATCAATATCCCGGCGACTTTGTTTTTATAGTCCAGGGCATTTGCGCCTTTGATAAAGACATCTCCCGGACCCATCAGTTCTTTAACGGCCCTCGCCGGATCGAGCCCTTCGACGGGTTTCCCGTCCTTGATGACGTATCCCGATATCTTCGGCTCGGAGAGCGCTGCCGGTTTTTCGCCCTTGGCCGGGGTGGTTGTGCCGGCTATCATGCGATGTTTTTCGATCTTCGTTCCCAGGATCTCCTCGACCACATATCCGTTTGTCGTTCCCCTTCCGATGGCGATTATCCCTTTACGCATCGCCCTTTTTACCGAAGGCAGAGCAGCGACGCCTTTGGCGATGAGTCTCTTGGATTCAGAGACGGTCAGGATCGCCTTGGTTATCATCTTCACCTCCCCATAACGGTTTCATTTCCTGACCTTGATCAATAACGCCAAACCTATAGCGGCAAATATGAGGTTGGCGGCCCAACAGGAGAGGGCAGGTGGGAGAGCGCCGTTCTGGCCCATCGCCTCAAACATAGCGATGCCTATTCCCCAGTACATGAAGTTGACGAACATCGTTATCAGGAACCCCGCCGCGAATCCCGCCGAGCCGAACCAGATGGCCAGGGGCGCTCCGATCAAAACGACGACAAACGTGGAGAAGGGATAGGCTATCTTGTGATTCAGCTCAACCCTCTCCATCCTCACCGGCTGACCGGCTCTCAATTTATATCTGGTTAGCCTTGCCAGCTCCCTGTATGTCAGCTCCTTGGGCTTCATCCCCGAGGCGGCGAAGATGGACGGGTCTTCGCGGATGATCGTATCCATCTGATCGAATTTTCTCGATTCGATCTCCCTGCCGTTTGAGAAGCTTCTCTCCAATCCATCGAGAAGCGTCCATCTCTCCCCCTCCCATCTTCCCGCTCGGGCGAAAATCGAGTTTATGAGCTGGTCTCCGTTGAAGGAGTAGATCGAGATGTTTTTCATACCGTGGTGTTCCACATCGAGGTTCTGAATATAACACACCTTATCCTCGCTGGCCCTGAAGATGACGTTTCTCTCCCGCGTGAAGGCTTTTCTCCCCTCTATCTCCCTGACCCTTCTGTTGGCGCGTGAGGCGATCTGATCGTTGAAGAATCCGGCCAAGATGCATATCCCCAGGGTAGCTATAAGTGGGGGCAGGATCATCCGATAAAAGCTCATACCCGTCGCCTTCATCGCCGTAAGTTCGTTCGTCTGGATGAACCTCCCGAAGGTGAAGAATATCGCCAGCAGCCCGGCGGCGGGGAAAACCTGCATCACCCTCTCAGGGGCCCGATAGATGATCATCCTCACCACGTCCCACACGGGCTTGTCACCTGAAAGCAGCTCGCCGATCTCCTTATCGCCCAGTCGGACGATGATCACGAGGGCGACGAAGAAGGCAAAGCTCATGAGGAAATATCGGAGGTATTCTCTTAGGATGTATCTCTCAAGTATCTTCATCTCCGGCTAACCCGATATACTGTACGGTATTTATCCTCCATTCGTCAACGGTTAGTCCGTATACCCCGGTATCCTCTGATATCGCAGCGACCATCCGGGGTCTTGAATTAGAAGCCCGGCGTCCGGGTTTACCGGTATGGATGGCTGTGGGAATAGCTTCCACTGATCGCCCTCTATGGGTTCGGTATAACCCTGCTCCTTATAAAATCCGATCAATTTCCTTCTCATCCCCTCCTGTTCCCGCCTACATAGGCTGAGCCCCGCCCTGTTCCTGGTCTCCTCCGGGTCGTGTATTCTATCGAAGAGGAACTCCCTTCGATCGGGGGCGGAGTAGAAGTATTTCCATCGTCGGTTCAGGATCATGTAGACGCCTAGGGGGCCCCGCTGGTACTGGCTGTAGATCGTCCTGTCATCGTATCCTACGGCCTCGGCCAGATCTACCCCGTCGAGGTTGTAATTCCCGGGGTCTATCCCCGCTGCGGCCAGTATGGTCGGCATGATATCAACCAGGCTCACGGGCGTTTCGCAGATGCATCCTCGGGCGAACCGCTCCGGATATCGGACGATCATCGGCACCCTTGCCGCCGCGTCCAACATGCTCCGCTTGCCGAAGCAGTTGTAATCGCCCAGAAACTCGCCATGATCTGAGGTGAAGATGATCATGGTGTTCTCAAGCCGGTCCGTCTCCTCCAAAGCCTCAAGTATCCTTCCTATCTGGAAATCGATGAAGGAGATACAGGCGTAGTAGTAGGCCTTCATCACCCTGAGGAGGTTGTTATCTATCCCGTTATCGCGGTATTTGTACCGATTTTGATATCTATTCATGTAGGTGTGAAGCGTCTCAAAGCCGTCGGGACGCTTTGGCAGCGGCATCAGCGCCGCCCGATACAGCTTGTTCCAGGGAGTCGGAGGCGAGAAGGGAGGATGGGGGTGAATGAAGCTCGCCCAGAGGAAAAAGGGTCGGGATCTACCCGCATTGCGGATGAACTCCACGGCTCTATCGCCGACCCAATTGGTGCCGTGAAGCCTTGCCGGCATCTGTGCCGGCTGGGGGATATAATACATCTCACCTCTCTGGCCGAAGGGATCGTATACGTGATCGAAGCCATTTGCATGGAGGAACTTCAGGTAATCGTCATCCTCAACCCGAGCACGCATCTCCTCCTGATGCTCGCGCGTTTGAAATCCGCGTAAGGCGTGAGAATCGGGTGTGAAGTGCATCTTGCCGATGCCGTGCGTCCGATAGCCCGCCCTGGAGAGCAACTCCATCAGGCTGGGTCTATCATCGGGCATCGGATAGCCGTTGTCGAAACACCCCGTGTTATGGGGATAGAGGCCGTAAATAAGCGAACATCGGGCCGACACACATAC
>CAZHVH010000285.1:1807-4869 GCA_964535855.1 uncultured bacterium | reverse complement strand
CCAGTTTCAACGCCTTAAGATAATACCCTATCGCCGTTTGAGGATTGCCCATCAGGTAGAAGGAGTAGCCGTAGTTCATCGCCACAAGCGGATCGCTCGGCGCCATCTGATAGGCTCGCTCCAGGAGCTTATGGGCCTTCGGCAGCCTCCTTTCATCGTTGGCCAGAACCAGGAAGGCGTAATCCTTGATGGCGTCGAGGTTGTTCGGGTCGACCTCCAGTGCCCTCTCATAAAGCAGTATGGCGGCCTCAATCTTGCCCATCTCGGAATATCTGCCCGCTAGATACAGCATCGCCTCGACGTCCCTGGGATCGAGCTTTAACGCCCTTTCGAACTCATCCACGGCCTTCTTGATATCACCCTCACGGTCGTATACCTTTCCCAGCAGCCTGTGTGCTCCGGCGTGATTTGGGTTCAACTGAATGGCCTTCTGAAGATCGGAGATGATGTCCTCCATGTCGAAGATCAACGCCGATTGAGGACCCACGCCGAAGTTCAACATGAATCTGGCGCGCCTGTAATACAGATCGGCGTTATCGGGGTAGTAATCTATCATGTCCGAGTAGATCCTAAACGCCTTCATCTTGTTCTGTCTTTCGAGCAGCTCGGCCAGTTTTAAGTTATATTCGAGATTGGAGTTATCGATCTTGGCGGCGTTGGAGAAGTGCTTGAGCGCCTTCTCGATGTCCTCCCTATATCCCTTATCATCCCCGAGCTTACGGGCCGTCTCAGCACGTTTTTCGTAGCTCAGCCCCAGCTCATATTCGAGTTTGGCGTTCTGAGGGTTGAGGTTTAAGAGCTTCTCAGCGGTCTCGATGAACTTTTCCTCGTTGCCCTCCCTGCGATACGTCTCGAGGAGCTTCTGCAGGAGCTCCATCTGAATCCCGCCGAATTCCTCGGCCTGTTTGTATTCCCAAGCCGCCTTTTGCGGGTTTTCCCTCTCATAGATCCTTCCGAGCTCGATATGCACCTCCTTGCGCAACGGGCTGATTCTAGGGATCCTGTGCGAGACCTCCTCCAGCTCCTTTTTGGCGATAAGGATATCCCCCAATCTAACCCTCAGTTTGGCCAATATGAACTTCGCACCCTGGTCCTCAGGGTTTTCCTTCAGATATCGTTCGAGGACACGAGCGGCCTTTTCGTAATCCGCCCCTTTCAGCATCGATACGAACTTTTTGTTATTCGGATCGACCGCCAACGCGCTTCTGATGGCGGCCACGGCGTATTTCTCGTTCCCCTTTTCCATGAAGATCGACGCCAGCTCATATCTGGCGTCGGCATTTTTCGGATCGTATCTCCTGCCCAGCTTGTACATTTTGATCGCCTCACCGGGTTTATCCTGCATGGCGTAGATCTGTCCCAACCTGTAATAGGCGTCGGCGAGTCTATAATTCAGCTTGATCGATCTTTCAAGCTCTATCTGGGCGTTTTTCAGATCGGCCATGTTGTGAAGGACAACTCCCCTCATGTAATGCGCGATGGGGGAATCGGGTTTTTTCCCCAGAAGCTCATCACAATAGCGCAGAGCTGTCTCGAAATCCCTCCTATTGATATATGCCCTTATGAGATCGAGGTATACCTCTTCGATGTCAGAGGGTATGATCTCCTGCCAGATCGAGATGGCCCTTTGATCGTCTCCCAGGGCCGAGTAGATCTCACCGAGGGCGAGTTTAACCCAGGGTGAGTTTGTACCTCGGGCGGCCTTTTCAAGAAGGTCCCGCGCCCTACCGAGCTTGGATTTATCACCTCCAACAAGATAGGTCAACCCGAGCGAATACATGACGACTGGGGTCTCAGGATACCTCTCATACGCCCTCTCATATACGGCGATCGGAACCTCGATCATGCCATTCCTCTTGTATTTCAGGATAAGCTCCCTGTGCAGCTTGAAATTCCTCGGATCCCTGTTGACGATCTTCCTGTATTTGGATATCTCCCTCTCCAGCTCGCCTCCGCTGAACGGAAGGACGAGGGATGTCATAAATGCTAAAGTCACGATCGTCACCACGATCGGGATAAACCTGCGGGCCATACTATCTCCTCCGGATGGGTTAAGTTCGAAGTGATAAACGTCCCTTCGCCCTCCACAGGTTACCGTAGAGGAGGTGTGCAAAGATTTGCACACTACGTCGTTATTCTTTAATGAGGATGTCATGGAGCTTAAAATGTCTGATGAGATATATCACAGCAGAGTTACATGTATAACTTTCAGTCCTGACGGCCGTTACCTCGCCTCAGGCTCCAGCGACGGGAACGTGAGGCTGTGGCGTGTGAGCCCGAGCTCATATCTGGAGTCGCTGGAGTGTGAGAGCAGGGTGAACGCCCTCTGCTTCCATCCGGACGGTGAACATCTGGTCGCCGGGTTGAACAACGGCGAGGTGAGGATCTGGCATCTGAACTTCGGATATCTCATGCAGGTCAGCAGCTCCTCCTTCGACTCCGGACTGGGGGGAATCGGCTCCATCGCCTTCAGCCGCGATGGAGGGCTGTTAGTAGCCGGAGGGGATAACGGTAGGGTGAGAGCATGGACCTTCCCCCGATGTGCCCCCGTAGGCGATGTGAGGTTGTCGAGCGGCATGGTCTTTTCGCTAGATCTCCACCCCTCAGATCCCCTGGTGGCCGTTGGGGTTATGAGGATAGCCATGAACATAGATTTAGCCTCGGCATGGTTGTGGGATTTGAGCTCAGAGAGAACCAGACCGATCTTAGGTCATATCTCCTCCGTTTTCGCCGTCAAGTTCTCCCCACAGGGTGAAATCCTGGCGACGGGCGGAGGGGATGGGGTTGTGAGCCTCTGGAAGGTGCCGGGGCTGAGCCAGTATGCCTTCTGGCAGGAGAAGAGCGAGATAGGGGCGCTGGAGTTCCTTGACGATAGATCTCTGCTGTTTGGAACCTTGAGTGGGTCGCTTAAGAGCCTGAGGATAACGGATCAGATTGAGATCGAAACGATAGGTAGATATGAGAAGGGGATCATAGCGATAAGAAAAAGCCCGAACGGAAAACAACTCGCCATCGCCTCCGGAGAGGGGTGGATCAGGGTATGGGAGAGAGGATCTATAGAG
>CAZHVH010000285.1:0-1707 GCA_964535855.1 uncultured bacterium | reverse complement strand
CGGAAAGGGGGTATCGCGTCATATAGCTTCGGCCATTCGGCGTTCGGCCGTTACTTCAACGGCCGAACGCCGACCGGAGCTTCTGACTTGCCTTTCAGCTCGCTCAGCTTCATATAAGCCTTTTCGGCTATATCTCTGCCGGGAGCGAACTCGATCCCCACAGCCTTCTGATACGAGCTCAGAGCGGATGATATCTGTCCCTTGTTCAACTTCTCATTCCCATCTCTGAGGTCCTTCAGGAATTCCTCCATCTCGCTCAGGCGTCTGACGAGGCGGCGGTAGTTGTTGAGCGATATGGCCCTCGTCCCCTCCTTTTCAGCCCTATATCGTCTCAGCGCTTCGGCGTAGGTTTTGAGAGCCTCGAAGTGGCGTCCCGACCGTGATAACGAGTCGGCCTCCTCCAGAATCACTAGGATCTTCTGGCTGGGCGGGGATTCCTTGAAAAGTCTCTTCAGGAGCTTCTTCGCCCCCTTGACCATCTGTGCACTCTTCCGATCTATCGCCTTGCGCAGGTTATCCTGGAACATCCTCGTCAATCTCTCATAATCCCCTATGGCCTGTGAGGTCTGATTCAACCTCTCCCGACATATCGCCCTGCTGAGGGTCACCTCCGACAGCACGAAATCGTACTCCGGCAATCCCCTGAACTTCTCGTACTTGCTCTCATCGTATTCCCGCACGGCCTTCTCCAGATCGCCCTTCTGCTCGTAGCATTTCCCTATCGCCTGTTGGGCGTATAACCCGAAGGGGGAATCGCTTTTTTCGGCCAGATCTTGAAACTCCTTAAGGGCCTGATCGTATTCGCCGAGCTGGAAGCTGCTTTTAGCAGCGTAGAAGGCGGCCTTATCGGCATATGAGGAGCTTTTGTATCTCCGAAGGATCGCCTTGAACTTCTCCCTCGCCTCTTTATATTTATCCGCGGCCTCCTTCATCTTATCCTGATCCGCCCAGTCATCCTCCGCCTCCTGGAAGAGCTTCATCGCCTCGCCGAACTGGATCGATGCTCTCGTCTCGGCTTTCTGCCTCATATAGACATAGGTGCCGACCGCTATGAGGATCACCAGCGCCGCCGCCACGGCTATCAATATAAGCTGGAGGTTACGCTTGAGGAAGGCGTAAACCTCCGCCATGGTTTCGATAAACTTATCCTCCTTGAGATCACGCCTATCGATTCTTTCGGCTCTGGCCATATCGCTCCCCTTTCATCTACTTGCATCCGACGCAGCTGGTTCGACTGCAGGAGCTGCATGAGGATGCGCTATGCTGACTGGTTTTGACCTTCCCCCCTGAAGAGAAGCCGAAAAGGGAGAACTTCCTTTCGACCTCATCGCTTTCACACTCGGGACATCGGACCGATTCCGGTTTAAGCGAGGAATAGAGCTCCTCAAAATCGAGTCCGCAGTTTTTGCAATGGAACTCGTATATCGGCATGGTCATCACCCGTCCAATAAAAATAAAGCCCCTTTGAAGGGGCAATAAGAGCGGGCAACGGGATTCGAACCCGCGACCCTCAGCTTGGGAAGCTGACGCTCTACCACTGAGCTATGCCCGCATGGGATTTAATTGACATAAAAATTATACTAGACCCCCCAATGGGTGTCAAGTGAGCGGGAGGGGTCGGCTAGAACCTCATGTTCAGCGATATCCTGTTGCTGTTTCCAAGCTCGGAGGAGAGGAAGGCATAGTCCACCGAGAAGTAGGCGCCTG